>JALVSV010000508.1 GCA_027024125.1 Methylothermaceae bacterium
CGTAGGCGTGAAATACCGAGATACAATAAGTGAACAAGGCTCCCACCAAGGTGACCAACCAGGACAGATAGACCCAAACCAGGAAAATCGGCATGGCCGCCAAGGCGCCATAAATTGCCTCATAGGTAGGAAAGTGGGTGATGTAATAGGCAAAACCCATTTTGGCAACCTCAAAAAGGCTGGCACTTAACAATCCACCCCAAATCGCCATCCTGACCCTGACCCGGGTATTGGGAACCACCAGATAGAGCATGGTGAACGCAACCATTTCCAGCAGCAGTGGCAGCACCGGCAAAACCTCCCAGCCAATCGAGTCTCTGTCGCCAGTGATACGCGTCATGGCCATCAACTGTGAAGTCACAGCAATACCTGCCCCCATCAAAAGCGGCCCCAGAGTCAGTACAGCCCAATAGATGATCAATCGACGATGGATGGCCCGATAGGGTGGGGCACGCCAAATTTCATTCAGCGCCTTCTCTATGGTGGCCATCAACATCAAAGCGGTGATGATTAGAAACAAGATGCCCGGCCCGGTCAGTGCTTTGGCCTTGTCTGCAAATGTACGCAGATACTCTAGGACTGTCTCTTCCGCGGCAGGCACCAGGTTCTCAAACAACACCCCCAAAACCTTGTCACTGATGCCATGGAAGGCCGGGAATGCGGCAAAAATCGCCAGGGACAAAGCCAACAGTGGCACCAAAGCCAGCAGAGTGGTATAGGACAGCGCCGATGCGCTGTGGGCACAGTGACTTTCTTCGAAACGACTCCAGAAGAAACGGGAGAAGGCTGTCAAGGTGGTTATCCACTCTCTGGCCGTATCAAGTTTTACCATATGCCATACCCACAGGGTGATTCGGATAGCTATATGAGGCCAGTCACCCTTTTGCCCACCGACATTTCCTTGTCCCGGCCGTTAGGGATGCCTGTATCCAGGGTTTATGGTACTATTTTGCCGGTTATTAACGATAAAAATGGAGCGCGGCCGCACTCATGGCTAAAGAAGATGTGATAGAAATGGAAGGCACGGTGATCGAAACCCTGCCCAATACCATGTTCCGGGTCAAACTCGACAATGGGCACGTCATCACCGCCCATATTTCAGGAAAGATGCGCAAGCATTACATACGCATCCTCACAGGGGACCGGGTCAAGGTGGAAATGACCCCTTACGATCTTTCAAAAGGCCGGATTACTTTCCGCCTCAAGTAAGCCCATCCCCAAATCTCAAGCCGGTGTCACTGGCTTTTTGTCTTCCACCGAAAACCTGAGCTCGCCATCCTGGACATGGAATTTGACGTGCCCACCCTCAGCCAGGCGGCCAAAGAGCAAATCCTCCGCCAATGGTTTCTTCACGAACTCTTGTATCACCCGGGCCATTGGCCGAGCCCCCATCAGGGGATCGTAACCGCGATCTGCCAGCCATTCTCTGGCCTGCGGAGTGAGCTGGAGAGTTACCCCACGCTCAGCCAGTTGTGATTCCAACTCAAAGATAAACTTGTCCACCACCTGGGCAATAATCTTTCTGTCCAGGGGCTTGAACTGAATGACGGCATCCAGACGATTGCGAAACTCCGGAGTGAAGGTCTTTTCGATTGCTTTCAGACTGTCACTGGTATGATCCTGGGCAGTAAAGCCTATCGAAGCCCGGCTGGTTTCAGCCGCACCGGCGTTGGTGGTCATAATCAGGATGATATTGCGGAAATCCGCCTTGCGGCCGTTGTTGTCGGTCAAGGTTCCGTGATCCATCACCTGCAATAACAGGTTGAATACATCCGGATGCGCCTTTTCGATCTCGTCCAGCAACAACACCGCATGCGGATGTTTGTTGATTTCCTCCGTCAGCAATCCACCCTGATCATATCCAACGTAACCCGGTGGCGCACCAATCAAGCGGGAAACCGTATGCCGCTCCATGTACTCCGACATATCGAAACGGATCAATTCCAACCCCATCAGCTTTGCCAGTTGCCGGGTGACTTCGGTTTTACCCACCCCGGTAGGCCCAGCGAGCAGAAATGCTCCGATTGGTTTCTGCTCCTGGGACAAACCGGCCCGGGACAATTTGATTGCCGCGGCCAGGGTTTGAATAGCCTCTTCCTGGCCATACACCAGCATCTTGAGATTCTTTTCCAGATCTTTCAGCTTGTCTTTGTCGTTGGCAGATACGGTACGGGGTGGAATTCGGGCAATTTTGGCGACCACCTGCTCGATCTCATCAGCCTCGATCACCGCCTTACGGTCTTTTTCCTCCAGTAACCGCTGGCGCGCCCCTGCCTCATCAATGACATCAATCGCCTTGTCAGGCAAATGGCGATCGGTGATGTAGCGTGCTGACAGCTCGGCAGCCACTTTGAGCGCCTCTTCTGCATACTTGATACCGTGATGCTCCTCGAAGCGGGTCTTAAGCCCCTTGAGTATCTCGAACGTCTCATCGACACTCGGTTCATGGACATCAATTTTCTGGAACCGGCGCGCCAAGGCCCGGTCTTTCTCGAAAATACCCCGATATTCCTGATAGGTGGTCGATCCGATACAACGCAGCTCCCCAGATGCCAAAACAGGCTTGATAAGGTTCGAAGCATCCATCACCCCACCGGAAGCCGACCCTGCGCCGATGATGGTGTGGATCTCATCGATGAAGAGGATGGCCTCAGGCTGCTTTTTCAGCTGAGCCAACAAAGACTTGAGTCTCTTTTCGAAATCCCCCCGGTACTTGGTGCCTGCGACCAGTGCACCGA
>JALVSV010000509.1:0-1140 GCA_027024125.1 Methylothermaceae bacterium
ACCTTCAGTGACTTCGAGCCTCATTTCCCGGTCCTCAAGGCGCTTCTGCAACCTGGCGATCTGCAACCTGGCGATGTCGTGGATGTGTTCGCGGCCAAGCGGATGGAACACCACGATCTCGTCGATACGGTTGATGAACTCCGGACGGAAATGGCGGTTCACATAGCTCATCACCTCGTTCTTCATCACCTTGTAGTCGGCACCTTCCTGGGCCAGCTCCTGAATCCTGTCGGAACCCAGATTGGAGGTCATGATCACCACGGTGTTGCGGAAATCCACCGTACGGCCGTGACTGTCGGTGAGCCGACCGTCATCTAGAATCTGCAGCAGGATGTTGAAAACATCCGGATGCGCCTTCTCCACTTCATCGAACAGGATCACCGAATAGGGTTTGCGCCGTACCGCCTCGGTCAGATATCCACCTTCCTCGTAACCGACGTACCCTGGAGGGGCCCCGATCAGGCGGGCTACGGCGTGCTTCTCCATGAACTCCGACATGTCGATACGGATCATCGCCCGTTCGGTGTCGAACAGGAAGTCGGCCAGAGACTTGCAAAGCTCGGTCTTGCCCACCCCGGTTGGTCCCAGGAACAGGAACGACCCCACCGGCCGGTTTGGATCGGACAGACCGGCCCGCGAACGGCGGATGGCGTTGGATACTGCGGTCACCGCCTCGTCCTGACCCACCACCCGCTTGTGCAGCTCGGTTTCCAGACGCAGCAGTTTCTGTTTCTCGCCTTCGAGCATCTTGGAGACCGGAATTCCCGTCCACTTGGAGACGATCTCGGCGATCTCCTCCTCGGTGACTTTGTTACGCAGCAACTTGAATTCTCGTTGTTCGGCCTCCTGGGCCGCTTTGAGCTGTTCCTCCAGCTTCGGTATGACGCCATACTGGATCTCGGCCATCCGCTGCAAATCACCGGCACGCTTGGCATTCTCCAGCTCCAGCCGGGCCTGTTCCAGTTTTTCCTTGATCGCCTGGTCGCCTTGTACCGCAGCCTTTTCCGCCTTCCAGATCTCCTCCAGTTCGGAGTATTCCTTCTCCAGATTGGTAATCTCCTCTTCCAGCGCTTCGAGGCGTTTCTGGGAAGCCGGATCGGTCTCCTTCTTCAAGGCTTCGCGTTCGATCTTGAGTTGGAT
>JALVSV010000509.1:1150-2733 GCA_027024125.1 Methylothermaceae bacterium
GTTCCAACCGGTCCATGGCTTCCGGCTTGGAATCGATCTCCATGCGGATCTTGGCACCTGCCTCGTCAATCAGGTCGATGGCCTTGTCCGGAAGCTTGCGATCGGTGATATAGCGGTGTGACAATGTGGCAGCCGCGATGATGGCAGGATCGGTGATCTCGACCCCGTGGTGCAGCTCGTAACGTTCCTTGAGCCCGCGCAGGATGGCGATGGTGTCCTCCACCGACGGTTCGTCCACCAACACCATCTGGAAGCGCCGTTCCAGCGCTGCGTCCTTTTCGATGTATTTTCGGTACTCGTCCAGGGTGGTGGCGCCGATGCAGTGCAGTTCCCCTCGGGCCAATGCAGGCTTGAGCATGTTACCGGCATCAACCGCACCTTCGGCCTTGCCGGCGCCGACGATGGTGTGGATTTCGTCGATGAACAGGATCACCTTGCCTTCCGCCTTGGCAATATCGTTGAGAACCGCTTTGAGGCGCTCCTCGAACTCGCCACGAAACTTGGCGCCGGCGATCAATGCTGCCATATCCAAAGACAGGATACGTTTTTCCCGCAATCCCTCGGGCACTTCACCGTTGACGATCCGCTGCGCCAGTCCTTCCACGATGGCGGTCTTACCGACTCCTGGCTCCCCCACCAGACAGGGGTTGTTCTTGGTACGGCGTTGCAGAATCTGGATGGTACGGCGAATTTCCTCGTCACGCCCGATCACAGGGTCCAGTTTGCCCTGCTCGGCACGCTCGGTCAGATCGACGCAGTACTTCTCCAGCGCCTGGCGCTGTTCCTCGGCTGCCTGATCGGTCACCTGCTCCCCGCCCCGGATTTCGTCGATGGCTTTTTCGATGATGCTGCGGGTGGCACCGGCCTTGGTCAGAAGCTCGGCCAAAGGCCCCTTGTCCTCCAGCGCCGCCAGCACGAACAGCTCGCTGGCGATATAGGCATCACCACGCTTCTGGGCCAGTTTGTCCATCAGATTGAGGATACGGCCCAAGTCATTGGAGATATGTACTTCGCCGCCGACGCCTTCCACCGTGGGCAGGCGGTCCAGTGCCTTACCCAGCTCGGTACGCAGCTGGTTGACGTTGACGCCAGCCTTGGTCAGTAATGGGCGCACGGTGCCCCCCTCCTGATCCAGCAAGGCGATCAATACGTGCACCGGCTCGATGAATTGGTGATCCTTACCCAGCGCCAAACTTTGGGCATTGGCCAGTGCTTCCTGAAATTTCGTGGTTAGTTTGTCCATTCTCATGTCGATTGAAACCCTTTTTTCCGTTGGTGGGGGTGTGAAAATTTCTGCTGATCAGTATGTGGGGATGGCTGCGGTTTTTTTCAAGCACTGCGCCAGATCAGCGTTGCCATACGACCGCAGATTCCATCACGGCGGTAGGAGAAGAACCGATCGGCATCGCAGTAGGTGCAGAAATTTCCACCATGAATGGCAGAGACCCCATACTGACTGAGAATGACTCTGGCAATACCATAGAGATCGGCCCGGTACTTCCCTTTCATGGGTACAAAAGCAGTCGCGAAAGAAGAATCGACCGCAATAAAGGCCTCTTTCACTTCCTTTCCCACCTCGAAGG
>JALVSV010000510.1 GCA_027024125.1 Methylothermaceae bacterium
TTTACGGTGTCCCGGGAAACGACCCCCCTGGGCCGGCCTACTTGTAACTTTCACGGTATGAATGTTCGAGTACGACATACTGTCGGTTGAGTCATGACCCAAAGGCTATTGGGTCATTTTTTTTTACACTCAATCATCGGATGATTCGGACAAACCAGAACATTTTTCGTATCCATTTGATTTTACAAGGATTATTTTAGATTGGCATGGTCCCTGCTGTCATTCAGAAAAAACCCGGACATAGTCAAAATGGGAAACCAAGCCATATCAACGAATACCACCTTCGATTTCGACTCTTGGATGAAACTGGCCAAAGATGATCCGGCAACCTTCGAACGCCGAAAGCAGGCCGCCATAGATGCTTTCTTCAGTCAGCTGTCGCCAGAGCAGCAAACCAAACTTCGCCACCTGCAATGGCAAATCGACATGGAAATCCGCCGCAGCAGTTCCCCTCTCGGAAGTTGCATTAAACTTAATCGGCTGATGATGGATTCGCTGGCCAAGCAAAAGGCAGCGCTTGATTTCCTGCTCTCACCTGAGGTTGCCAAATCCAACCCTTTCGCCCCCCA
Source organism: Methylothermaceae bacterium (assembly GCA_027024125.1). GTDB lineage: Bacteria > Pseudomonadota > Gammaproteobacteria > Methylococcales > Methylothermaceae > Methylohalobius. The sequence goes on from JALVSV010000510.1 coordinate 570, forward strand.
AAAGAAATCAGGCAAAGTGATTCCCTTCGAATCCAGAAATCAATCGTAGCGGATCTGAATCCGCTTCTCACCCAATTGCCCGGCCAAAGCTGTCAGCAGCTCGTCATCTGGCCGGACGTTCCAATCCTTTCCCAGCTGTAGACATGCCCGGGCCCGGTTGCCACAATAATCGACAAATACCGGGCACCGCCCACCGCGGTGGGCCTGTAAAATACCAGCAAGCACCGACACCTCAATGTGAGGTTCCTTCTTGGAGGGCCAATGGATCCACAATCCCCTGGCGAAATGTTCCCGGGCCTGGACCACGCTCCATACCTGTTCCGCCACCATACGCAAGTTGCCCGTGAAATCATCGGTAGCCAGTTCTCCCTTGATCACGAGGATCTTCCCTTTGGCCAAAAGTTCGCCGACACTTTCAAGGACCTCTGCAAAGATGGCCGTTTCGATTCGCCCTCCACCATCTTCCAGGGTGAGAAAAACCATCTTTTTACCCTGTTTGTTCTGGCGGGTACGGATTTCAACCACTAAACCCGCCACCACAGCCTGAATGGAACCGGATCCCTTTTGTTGATACGTACTCATAACAGAGGCCAGGGACCCTGTCACAAAACGATCCAGCTCCTGCCTGTAGGCATCGACAGGATGGCCGCTGAGATAGAGGCCCAGCACCAGTTTTTCCTCCGCCAGCAACTGGCTCTTGGACCATGACTCGACTGTTGGCGTGGGAGGGATTGTGAGCCCGGCTGCGGGATCTTCACTTCCGAGCCCGAAAAGATCGTTCTGTCCCTGTACCAGACTCCGGTGATATTGTTCGGCCACCTTGAGTGCGGGGGACAAATCCGCCATCAACTGGGCCCTGTTCGGGCATAGACAGTCCATTGCCCCGGCTCTGATCAATGCTTCAAGCACCCTCCGGTTGGCTTTACGCAAATCGATTCGGCGGCAGAAGTCGTACAGATCCCTGAATGCTCCATCTTGTTGCCTTGCCAGGAGGATGTCCTCAATCGCTGCCTGTCCAACCCCCTTGATGGCACCGAGACCATACATGATGGTTTGATCATCGACCGTGGTAAAACGATATTCCGAACGATTGACATCCGGGGGCTGCAATGCCAGTTTGAGGGAGCGGCATTCCTCGACGAATCCCACCAGCTTGTCGGTATTGTCCATATCCGATGACAACACTGCAGCCATGAAGGCTGCCCGGTGGTGAGCCTTGAGCCAGGCGGTCTGGTAGGAAACCCAGGCATAGGCAGCCGAATGGGACTTGTTGAAACCGTAGCCGGCAAATTTCTCCATCAAGTCAAAAATGTAGTCGGCCGTTTCTTTCCCGATACCCCGATCAATCGCCCCCTTGACGAAAATAGCACGTTGTTTGGCCATTTCTTCGGGCTTCTTCTTGCCCATTGCCCGACGCAACAGATCGGCACCTCCCAGGGTATAGCCGGCCAGATCCCTGGCAATCTGCATGACCTGTTCCTGATACAGGATCACACCGTTGGTGGGTCTCAGGATGGGCTCCAATAGTGGATGGGCATAGTTGGCCTTCGCCCGTCCGTGCTTGACATTGATGTAATCGTCCACCATGCCCGATTGCAGGGGGCCTGGACGAAACAACGCAACTAGCGCGATGATGTCCTCGAAACAATCGGGCTGTAGGCGGCGAATCAGATCCTTCATTCCACGCGATTCAAGCTGGAACACTGCGGTGGTCTGACAGCTCTTCAACAGTCGGTAGGTCTCCGGATCATCTCTGGGGATACGGTCGATATCGACGACGGGCTGATTCTCGCCCGCCCGTCGGTTGATTGTCTCCACAGCCCAATCGATAATCGTCAGCGTTCGGAGTCCCAGGAAATCGAATTTCACCAGTCCGGCCGCTTCCACATCGTCCTTGTCAAACTGGGTGACCCCTCCCTCGTCCCCCTCTTCACAATAGAGCGGAGTGAAATCCACCAGTGCGGAAGGAGCGATCACCACACCTCCAGCATGTTTTCCTGCATTACGAGCCACACCTTCCAAAGATCTGGCCAGATCGATGATTGCCCGAACCTCCTCATCCTGTTCATAGGCACGCTTGAGGTCCTCACTCTGTGAGAGGGCCTTCTCCAGAGTCATTCCCAATTCGAAAGGAATCAGCTTGGCCAACCGGTCGACGAAAC
>JALVSV010000511.1:0-542 GCA_027024125.1 Methylothermaceae bacterium
CTGGAAGTACTGATAGGCATCCACCGCCAGGAGGATGTAAATGAGGTACTTCAACAGGTGGTAGGCTGTTTTTTTAGTGATCGTCATTGCACGTTTGGGCAGGCAAACCGTTTTTCTCACGAAAACCAAAGACAAAAGGGCAGGCCGGATTATCCGGCCCGCCCTTTTTGTCCAGCTCCGGCGTTTCCTACACCATCGTCTCAATCCACCTGATCGAGCGACATCAGCTTCCAGATATCATGATTGTACTCGTCAATCGTGCGATCGGAAGAGAAGCGGCCACTGGCGGCTGTATTCAGAATGCTGGAACGCACCCAGCGCTTTTGATCCATATAAGCGTCGGCAGCCCGTTTCTGAGCGTCGACATAGCTGCGGAAGTCGGCTGCGGTCAACCATGGATCGTGTGGATTTCTGATTGCACCAATCACATCATCAAAGATACCCGGCTCGAAGCGGTTGAAATGCCCCCCTTCGAGCAACCCCATCACCCGAGAGAGATCCTCGTCGGCAGCGATGATCGCAGATGGATCGTAACTGTGAAG
>JALVSV010000511.1:552-1222 GCA_027024125.1 Methylothermaceae bacterium
TTCCACTTCCTCTGCGGTCAACCCGAAGAGAAAGAAATGCTCCTCACCCACCTCTTCCAGGATCTCGATGTTGGCACCGTCCAGGGTTCCGATCGTCAATGCCCCATTCATCATGAACTTCATGTTGCCGGTACCGGAAGCCTCTTTTCCGGCAGTGGAAATCTGTTCCGAAAGGTCGGCCCCGGCGCAGATGATTTCCATGGCCGAGACCCGGTAGTTGGGCAGAAACACCACCCGCAGTAATCCTTCCGTCTGTGGGTCGTTGTTGATCACATCGGCCACATTGTTGATCAGCTTGATGATCTTCTTGGCCATGAGGTATCCGGGAGCAGCCTTGCCACCAATGATCACACCCCGGGGAGCCCAGCCCTCCGTCTGGCCGCGCTTGATACGGTCGTAGAGGTGGATGGCATGAAGGATGTTAAGGAGCTGACGCTTGTATTCGTGGATCCGCTTGACCTGAACGTCGAGCATGAAGTCCGCTGGAATGTTGACATTGGTTTCTGCAGCGACAAAATCGATCAGACGTTGCTTATTGTATTGCCGCGTCATCTGCCAGCGCTTTTGAAACTTTGCCTTACTGGCATAGGACGCCAGTTCGCGCAGCTGTGTCAGGTCGGTCACCCACCCGTCACCAATGGTATCGGTAATCAGTTCGCTCAACTTGGGA
>JALVSV010000511.1:1232-2730 GCA_027024125.1 Methylothermaceae bacterium
AATCCCTGAACAGGCCCTCACTGAGCAAGCGCGAATGAAGAGCGGCCACCCCATTGACGGAAAAACTGCCCACGATGGCCAGATAGGCCATCCGCACTTGCTGTTCATACCCTTCTTCGATCAGGGACATACGGCCCAACCTGTCCAAGTCGCCAGGCCAGCGTTTATCCACCTCGGCCAGGAAACGGGCATTGATCTCGTAGATGATCTCCAAAATCCTCGGCAGCAGCTGCTCGAAAAGGCGTACCGGCCATTTCTCCAATGCTTCGGGTAACAGGGTGTGGTTGGTATAGGCCATGGTGCGGGTGGTGATATCCCAGGCCTGGTCCCACTGCAAGCCGTGTTCGTCCATCAACAGCCTCATCAGCTCGGCAACGGCAATGCTTGGATGGGTGTCGTTGAGTTGGAAACAGTTTTTTTCCGCAAACTGGGTGAAATCTTCTCCGTGCAGCCACCCCCAACGGCGCAGTACGTCCTGAAGACTGGCAGATGCCAGGAAATATTGTTGGCGCAGGCGTAGCTCCTTGCCGTTTTCGCTGGCATCGTTGGGATATAGCACCAATGAGATCTGTTCGGCCGTATTCTTGGCTGCCACAGCTTCCGGGTAGTCGCCGGCGTTAAACTCTTCCAGGTTGAACTCGTCGGTGGCCATGGATTTCCACAACCGAAGGGTATTGACGATATCGTTCTGATATCCTGGAATGGGCACATCGAAAGGCACCGCCAAAATATCCTGCGTGTCGACCCAACGCACCCTCTGCTGACCGGACATATCCGTGATCGTCTCTGTCCGGCCTCCAAAGCGTACCCTGACCGTCAGCTCCGGGCGCTCCAATTCCCATACATTGCCATTTCTCAACCAGTGATCCGGCTCCTCAAGTTGATACCCATTGTCGATCAGCTGACGAAACATACCGTATTCATAACGCAAGCCGTATCCCATCACAGGCAGCTGGAGGGTAGCACAACTGTCCAGAAAACAAGCTGCCAGACGTCCCAGGCCCCCATTACCGAGACCGGCATCGGGCTCTATTTCGATCAACTCTTCCATTTTGATACCGATATCGAACAAGGCCTTGTTCGCGGCATCATCCAGTCCCAGATTGAGCATGGCATTGCCCAGGGTCCGTCCAAGCAGGAATTCCATCGACAGATAATAGGCTTGCTTGCATTGAGACTGACTGCAGACATGGCGGGTATCACGCCACCTTTCCATCAACCGGTCACGTATCGCTAAACCTAATGCCGTGTAGGCATAGTGGGCAGAGCGGCAATCCCTGTCTCGCCCCAGGGTATAGTTGAAATGATGCTTGTAATCCTTCTTGATATCCTCGGGCTTCATGCCCAAGGGGGGCAAATCTGTGATACAGGAAGAGGGTGTGCTTTTGATTAGGGGTTGGACTGGCATAGGTTTTTCACAAATAAAAATAACCATTTTAAGCATGAGACTGGATTTCTGCCAAGATTTGGCTTACAAAAAAAACCATCCCCCTTACCT
>JALVSV010000512.1 GCA_027024125.1 Methylothermaceae bacterium
ACAATTCCTGCTCCGTGGTCTGGATTCTGTCCAGAGTGAATGGGCATTGGTATGCATCGGATGGAATTTGAAGAGGATGCATGCCTTGCAAGGGTAGCAAAGGGGGAAAGAAACCCCATGTTCCACCAAAATGGCAGCTGATTACCAGCAATATCAGTAAAAACTCAATCAACTGGCTGTAGAATCCCCCATGATCACCAGTTGAAACGTTAAGTCCGACAAGCTCCTAGAATCCATTGAACATCTGCGCTATCTTTAAATCAAACCCTCATGATTCCAATCGGCTTGCCAATTTCGGACAAAGCGATCCAAATACACGGCACATCCCAACATTCGGTGAACATCTCATGACAGACACATCACCTCTCGATATGGAGCGGCTGATACTCATAGCCGGCGGTCATACAGCATTTCAATTATTATGGGCTGGAGTTGAACTGGAAGTCTTCGACCACCTTTCCGCCACGCCTCGGCTCACCCTTCAGGAACTGGCCGACAAGATCGGCATCGGGGAATATCCTGCCCGCGTACTATTTACTGGATTGAGCGCATTGGGCCTTATAACCAAACAAGACTGTCGTTATGACAACGCCCCGCTTACCGAAAACATGCTGGTCAAAGGCAAACCGGGATACGCCGCACCCATTCTAGGCTGGCAGGCCCATATCGTCTATCCGGGACTGGAGCACTTCGTAGCGTCACTGAAAGCATCGCGCAACCTTGGCCTCGAAGAATTTCCCGGTGAGGGGGAAACCTTGTACCAACGTCTGACCAGCCACCCTTGGCTGGAGCGAATCTTTCAGGACGCCATGAGCGCCCTTTCCCGTCAGGCCAACGCCCATCTCCTGACGACCTATGACTTCGGGCGTTTCAGCCATATCGTCGATGCTGGTGGTGGCGATGCCACCAACGCCATTGCCTTGGCGCGCCATTACCCCCATTTGAAAGTCACGGTTTTCGATTCCCCATCTGTCTGTGAAATCGCCCGCGGCAACATAGAAACCGCCGGTCTTTCGGACCGCGTGTCCGTATGGCCTGGAGATTTCCTCAAAGATCCCTTCCCACCCGACATCGATGCTGTATTGTACTGCCACATCTTGACCATCTGGTCCCAGGCGAGAAACCTGGAATTGATGCGAAAGACCCACGACGCGTTAGCTTCCCAGGGAACGGTGCTGATCTTCAATATGATGGGAGACGACGACGAAGAAGGCCCTTTGAACACCGCCTTGGGATCGCCCTATTTTCTGGCCATCGCCACCGGTGAGGGCATGCTATATCCATGGAAAGACTATGAATACATTCTTCGACAGGCTGGTTTCTCCCATATCGAGAAAATTTCCGGACTTCCCTTGAATCATGGGATCATTGCCGGTCACAAGGAGAGCTGATCCGTGCCCCCACCTGGCTTCGACTATACGACCGCCTTCTCACGCAACCTCGGTTTCCTAAGCGCCAAAGAGCAGGAACGCCTCCGCAACGCCCGGGTGGCCATAGTGGGTCTGGGGGGAACCGGCGGCGCTCAAACCCAAGCGCTCGCCCGCCTAGGGATCGGCAACTATACCCTGGCCGATCCGGATACGTTCGAACTGGCCAACTTCAACCGTCAATTCGGTGCGTTCACGCATACCATTGGCAAAAGCAAGGTCGAGGTGATGGCGGATCTCATTCACGCCATCAACCCGGAAGCCGGTATTGGACGCTTCCCTTCAGGGATCAATGATGAAAATATCGCCGCCTTCCTCGAAGATGCAGACATCGTGGTGGACTCCTTGGATTTTTATTGCTTCGAGGAAAGGTTCCTGCTCTATCCCAAAGCGCGAGAACGCGGCCTCTGGGTACTGACTGCACCCCCGCTGGGATTTGGTTTCACCCTCCTCTGCTTCGATCCCGAAGGTATGAGCTTCGAAGACTACTTCGGCTTCCGGCCTGAAATGAGCACGGCGGACAAAGTGGCGGCCCTGATTGCCGGCATCGCTCCACGACCGTTCATGATGCGATACCTCGACCACCGCAATACGGACCCCGCAGCGGGCAGGCTTCCCTCGGTGGGGGCGGCTCCCTTCATGATCGCCGGCGTCATCGCCACCGAAGTAGTCAACCTGTTGACCGGCAAAAGACCACCCCTGGCCGTCCCCACCATTTATCAGTTCGACGCCCTGCTGCGGAAATACTGCCGCAGAACCTATCGATGGGGAATGAGAAGCCCGACGCAAAGGCTTAAACGCTGGCTGCTCAAACGACAACTGCAACGCATGGGCACGGATACCAAGCCATGAACACCTCCACCCTACAAAACGTCCTCGAACTGGCGCGCTGGGCCCCCAGCGGAGACAACACTCAACCCTGGCGCTTCGAAATCCTCGGCGAGGATCATGTGCTGGTACACGGCTTCGACACTCGCGACCACTGCGTCTACGACCTCGAGGGGCATGGCAGCCAGATGGCGGTGGGCGCCCTGTTGGAAACGTTAGCTCTCGCGGCCAGCCTCCACGGGTATCGGGCCCACATCGACAGACGTCCGGAGACACCGGAAAACCACCTGCTGTTCGACGTCCGCTTCCAACCCTCTCCCGAGCGGGAACCCGACCCGCTGGCGTCCTGGATCGAGCGACGCTCGGTCCAACGGCGCCCGCTATCGTTTCGTTCCCTCACGGCAACCCAGAAGGACGCCCTGGAAAGAAGCGTCGGCGCAGGCTATCGA
>JALVSV010000513.1 GCA_027024125.1 Methylothermaceae bacterium
GAGAAGCCGGGAGTCCCCCTGGCAATTACCTTGGGATCCACATCGTCGGCGGTCGGAACCTTGCGCAGATGTACCTTGAGGATCTGTTCACGCCCACGGATATCGGGCAGCCCCACGGTCACTTGCCGGTCAAAGCGCCCAGGGCGCAACAAAGCCGGATCCAGGACATCGGGACGGTTGGTGGCCGCGATGACGATCACACCTTCGTTACCCTCGAATCCGTCCATTTCAACCAAGAGCTGGTTGAGGGTCTGCTCACGCTCGTCGTGTCCACCCCCGAGACCTGCACCACGATGGCGGCCAACCGCATCGATCTCGTCGATGAAAACAATACAAGGGGCATGTTTCTTGGCCTGCTCGAACATATCCCGAACCCTCGAAGCACCGACCCCAACAAACATTTCCACAAAGTCGGAACCGGAGATGGTAAAAAATGGCACCTTGGCTTCACCCGCAATGGCTCTGGCAATCAATGTCTTACCGGTACCAGGCGGACCTACCATCAAGATACCACGAGGGATTTTACCGCCGAGCTTCTGAAACTTGCTCGGATCTTTCAGGAAATCGACGACTTCCTTGACTTCCTCGATAGCCTCCTCACAGCCAGCCACATCCTTGAAGGTGACCTTGATCTTGTCTTCCTCCATCAAACGGGCCTTGCTTTTACCGAAGTTCATCGCCCCTCGGCCACCGGCACCACCTCCCTGCATCTGACGCATGAAGAAAATCCACACGCCGATAAGCAGCAACATCGGGAACCAGGAGATAAATATCTGCATCAGCAGAGAATGCTCTTTCGGCGGTTGCGCCTTGATCTCGACGTTGTTCTCCAACAGGTCATCCACCAGGTGCAGATCATTAGGGCTATAGGTGATGAACTTCTGTCCACCCGTGGTCACCCCTTTGATGGCATTGCCATCAATGGTAACGGTCTTCACCTGGCCATTGTGGACAGCGGAAATGAACTGGGTATACGACAGCGACGATCCCGATGATTTCTGTGCGCCAAAATTGTTGAACACAGACATCAGGACCGCTGCAATCACCACCCAAAGGAGTATGTTTTTCACCATATTACTCAATGTACTCTCCCAACCGGCTCCATCCGGTTTTTAATTCGACAATACTTCCTATGTATTGCTTCAAGTTACACCCACTGTAAGTAGGCCAGAACGATCTTTACAATTTATTGTTTGAAGCCATGCGCCAGCACGTACACTTCGCGGCTACGCGCCCTGGATGCTTTGGGCTTGCGCGTGACGACCTGATGGAAGTTCTGACGCAGTCTTTTCTGAAAAGGTTCGAATCCTTCCCCATGAAAAAGTTTCGTCAAAAAACTTCCGTTTCGTACCAGCAAGTGTTCGGCCGCATCCAGGGCCAACTCGGCAAGATGCATGGCACGGGGTTGATCGACGCATTTGTTGCCACTCATATTAGGCGCCATATCGGACAAAACCAAGTCAACTTTGGATTTTCCAATCACTGCCTGCAATTCGTGCCATGTCTCTTCGGTGGTAAAATCCCCCTGCAGGAATGTCACGCCGGGCAGGGGATCCATAGGCAGGATATCCACCGCGACGACCTTTCCATTGGGCTGTACCAGCTCGCTGGCATATTGAGACCAGCTTCCCGGGGCCGCACCCAAATCCAGCACGGTCATTCCCGGACGAAGCACCTGGTCACGCTGTTGAATCTCATCCAACTTGAACACCGCTCTCGATCGATACCCAAGTTTCTGGGCCCGCAGCACATAACCATCATTGAAATGTTCCGCCAGCCAACGGGCACTACTTCGACTTCTAGTCACCCCTATTTCCTAGCATTTTACTCAACCTTGGACCTAATGTAACTTTCCACGGTTCCATTTTCAATGGATGACCTTGCAAATAAAATCAATTTCAGTCCATATATGAATTGGCCAAAACCGTTATACTGACTGTTCTTTCAACCATTTTAACCTCATCTCCAGAATGGAAGCAGCCACAAAAAAACATCTCAGAGCCCGTGCACACCACCTCAGACCGGTTGTTCTCACAGGCCAACATGGACTGACGGAAGCCGTGATGGCAGAAATCGATCTTGCCCTTGGGCACCATGAATTGATCAAGGTCAGAGTCAATGCCGACAACCGTCAGGAGAGACAGGCCATGATACAGGAGATCTGTACCCGGTTGAATGCAGAATTAGTACAGCTGATAGGTCATGTGGCCACCCTGTATCGGGAGAGGCCAGAGGAATAAAGCGGCAATCCCACCCAGTTTTCCAATTCGGTCAGGAAAGTCAATGCACACCCCCTCATTCCGGCAGATACAGGGCAGACTATGGATCTAATCGACTGGAGTGTCATTGCCACCTATCTGTGCCTGCTCATCACCATGAGCATTTTCGTGGGCAGGGGGCAAACCGGTCAGGAAGACTACTATGTTGGGGGGCGCAATCTCGCATGGTGGGCAGTCGGGATTTCCACCATGGCAACCCAGACGTCTGCTGTCAGCTTCATCTCCATACCCGCTTTTGTGGCTCTGAAACCTGAAGGAGGGCTGACCTGGATCCAGTACGAACTGGCTGTTCCTTTGGCGATGATCGCCACCAGCATCCTTTTGTTGCCGCTGTTCCGTAAACTGGAGTTGATCAGCGTTTATGCTTATCTCGAACTCCGTTTCGGGCCCAGCATGCGCACGCTGATCAGCGCCATCTTTCTCTTCAGCCGGTCCTTTGGCACAGCCGTGGGCCTGTATGCCAGTGCAATCGTGCTGGCAGTGGTCATGCAGATTCCGATCTGGGCCACCATCCTGCTGATGGGTGTGTTCACCGTGATCTACGATGCCATCGGCGGAATGAAAGCCGTGGTCTATTCCGATGTCGTGCAATCGCTGATCCTGTTCATTGGTATTTTCGTGTGCATCTATTTCGCCATCAAAGATTTAGGCGGCATCGGTGCCGTATTGGAAACCATTCCCAAAGAGCGTATGCAGACCCTTGACCTCTCCTTTGGCATCAACGATAACTCCCACACCCCTTTCTGGGGATTCCTGATCGGTTCCTTTTTTTTGTACCTGGCCTACTATGGTACCGATCAAAGTCAGGTACAACGGGAACTTTCCGCCAAAACCATTGCAGACACCCGAAAATCCTTGTTCCTCAACGGGTATGTCCGCTTTCCCCTGGCACTGCTTTATCTCAGTCTTGGACTGGCCCTTGGGGGCTTCTATCTTTCCAATGCTGAATTCCAGAATGAGGTTCCGCTGGATCTGATGGATTTCATGGTCCCGGTGTTCGTGCTCCAGCACCTGCCCTCCGGAATCCGGGGATTGCTCGTCGCCGCCCTGCTGGCTGCCTCCATGTCCAGTCTCGACTCGGCCCTCAATTCCTTGTCTGCGGCAACGATTCGGGATTTCGTGGAACGCATCCGTCCTTTGTCGGAAAAACAGAGCCTGTGGTCTGGACGTTTGGCAACGCTGTTCTGGGGCACCGTCATTACTGGACTGGCCTATGGTGTGGGAAACATCGCCGATACGGTGATCGAATCCATCAACAAGGTCGGTTCCACCGTCTATGGCCCGATCCTCGCTGCCTTCCTGGTTGGCGTCCTCTCAAGGCGAGCCACGACCATAGCGATTCTTCTGGGAGTTGTGGCGGGGGTTGGTTGCAACTTATACCTGTGGCTCGCCCACCCTCATATCTTCTGGATGTGGTGGAATCTGTTCGGCCTGGTGGTGTCGGTGCTCACCACTTGGATCTTCTCCATGTTCACCCTTTCCAGACCTGAAGCCGAAATCTCACAGTATACTCTCAGAGGGAGTGGCATATACCAGGAGATCCCCCTTTGGAGCCGGGGAGAAACCTACATGTTGCTGTATTTTTTCCTGATCCTCTCCGTTGTGATCGGGATAGATCTCTACGTCGCACACTTCTGGAGATGACCATGTTCCGTCTGCCCCCGATAGCTATCGTTTACTGGGTATTGCTCTTTACAGGATGCAGCAGCGAGCCTGGGAAGCCCGCCCATGAACCAATCACCCCACCACTGAAATCGCAGGCATCGACAGAAGTGTCCGCCCCATTACTACCTCCGCCTTCCATCACGCCTTCTATCACTCCTGTACCTGAAATTGACCACTTCGTGGTGGAGGAGAAGGCCAGCGAAGTGATCATTCTGGTGAGAACCCATGGACGTCTTGCCGGTAAGGTCGCGGACGATCACGTCATCCGCGCCTCCCGCATCGAAGGGGAATTGAAGCTGACCAACTCCCGGAACGATTCACGCTTTCGCCTGAAGATTCCAGCCGAAGGATTGAAAGTGGACACCACCGTGTTACGCCAAAAATTGGGTTACGGAATCGTGGCGCAGGATCAGGCAGAAAGAGTACGGGCCACGATGCTGGGCCCACGGGTGTTGGACGCAGATAAATTTCCCTTGATCATGGTTGCCGGTAAAATCCGCGGAGAAACAGACCAACCGCTCACAGCAGACTTCACCCTCAACCTCCATGGCCGTCAGAAAACCTATATCGGGATTCCAATTAAGTTCAACCGGACCAAAAACATGGTGGAAGTGGAGGGCAGGATGACTGTGAAGCAAACCGACTTCGACATCCAGCCATTGAGTCTTCTGGCTGGATCCCTGAAAGTGAAGGATGAAATGGAGATTCATTTCCATTTCGTTGGCCGGTCGAAGTGAGCCGGCTGTTTACGTCAAGGGTCATTCGTAGCGGATCGCCAAAATCTCATATTCACGCCCGCCCTTGGGCGTCTTCACTTCCACAATGTCTTCGACTTCCTTTCCTATCAGTGCCCGGGCGATGGGTGAAGAAATCGAAATCAGGCCATGTTTGATATCGGCCTCGTCATCCCCGACGATCTGATACGTCACGGTCTCTCCAGTTTCGAGATCCTCCAGTTCTACTGTGGCACCGAACACCACTTTGCCGTCGGCCTTGACCTGGGTGACATCGATGATCTGGGCATTGCCCAGGGTCGCTTCGATCTCCCTGATACGCCCCTCGATGAAGCTCTGTTGCTCGCGGGCAGCATGGTATTCAGCATTTTCCTTCAAGTCACCGTGGGCCCGTGCCTCAGCAATGGCCTGGATCACTTTGGGTCTGGACACGGTTTTCAGCTCTTGTAATTCATTTTTAAGCTTCTCCGCACCTTTGACCGTCAATGGCACTTTGTTCATCGGCTTTCCTCCAATTGTCTGTGCAGATCCTGCAAGCAATAAACCCTTCCCGTATCCAGCGCATCGAGCGCCAGACAGATGGCGTGAGCGCCAGCGAGTGTCGTCGTGTAGGTCACCTGGTGCTGCAATGCTTCCCGCCGGATAAGGAAAGAATCGGCAATGGCCTTCTTCCCTTCAGTGGTATTGATAATCAGCTGTATCTCGCCATTTTTGATCAGATCGACGATGTGAGGGCGGCCCTGCCCGACTTTGTTGACTGTTTGACACACGATACCGGCCTTTTCCAAGGCTTCCGCCGTCCCTCGCGTCGCCACTAGTTCAAACCCTTTGTCCTTCAAGCTGCTTGCAATGGGAAGCAGCCGTTTTTTGTCCCGGTCACGCACGCTCATGAGCACCTTTCCACCTCGTAACAAGCGGGTCGATGCAGCCTGCTGCGCTTTGGCATAGGCCTCTCCGAAGGTGAGTCCCACTCCCATGACTTCACCTGTCGATTTCATTTCCGGTCCCAGAAGCGGATCAACCCCAGGGAACTTGATGAAAGGGAACACGGCTTCCTTGACAGCGAAGTAAGGAGGAATATGCTCCTTCACGATGTCCTGTTCTGCCAGCGTCTGGCCTGCCATACAACGGGCAGCAATCTTGGCAAGGGGAAGACCGATCGCCTTGGATACGTAGGGCACCGTCCTGGAAGCACGAGGATTGACCTCGAGAATATAAATATCATCCTCCTTGATGGCAAATTGGGTGTTCATCAATCCTACCACACCAAGAGCCTCACCCAGCATTCGCACCTGCTCCTTGAGTCGTTCTTGTAATCGTGGGCTCAATTCATAGGGAGGAATCGAACAGGCGGAATCACCGGAGTGGATCCCCGCCTGCTCGATATGTTCCATGATCCCACCGATCCAAACGGTGGTACCGTCGCTCACCGCATCGACGTCCACTTCCACGGCATCATCCAGGAAGCTGTCCAACAAGACCGGGGACTGGTTGGAGACATTCACAGCTTCGACCATGTAGCGGCGTAATTCCTCTTCGTTGAAGACGATTTCCATCGCTCGCCCGCCCAAAACATAGGAAGGCCTGACTACCAGTGGATACCCCAGCTCCCTTGCTGACATCACGGCCTCTTCCTGGGAGCGCGCGGTGCGATTGTCGGGCTGCCTCAAGTGAAGCCGTTCCACCAACTTCTGGAATCTTTCCCGGTCCTCGGCCAAATCGATGGAATCGGGGGAGGTGCCGATGACCGGTGCACCATACGCCTCCAGGTCCCGAGCCAACTTCAAAGGGGTTTGGCCGCCATATTGGACGATCACCCCCTCAGGCCGTTCGAGATCGATGATCTCTATTACATCCTCCAGGGTCAGAGGCTCGAAATACAACCTGTCGGAAGTATCGAAGTCGGTGGAGACGGTCTCTGGATTGCAATTGACCATGATGGTCTCGAAACCCTCTTTTTTCAGGGCAAAGGAGGCATGTACACAACAATAGTCGAACTCGATCCCCTGACCGATTCGATTGGGCCCACCACCCAGAATCATGATCTTGCGGCGATCCGAAGGTTCTGCCTCGCACTCCTCCTCGTAAGTGGAATACATATAGGCGGTGCTGGAGGCGAATTCTGCAGCACAGGAATCGATTCGCTTGTAGACCGGCCGAATACCGTGTTTTTGACGCGCCATCCGCACTTCAGCCTCGGAGCTGTCAAGCAGTGCGGCCAAACGGCTGTCAGCGAATCCCATACGTTTGAAACCGCGTAATTCCTCTGCCTGCAGCGTTGCCAAGGTACGGCTACGAAGACCGTTTTCTGCTTCGACGATGACCTCGATCTGGGCCAGGAACCACGGGTCGATTTGGCTATGGCCGTGAATTTCTTCAAGCTTCATACCATAGCGAAAAGCGTCGGCAACGTACCAGATGCGTTCGGCTCCCGGGCTGCGAAGTTCCTGTACCAGCTGATCACGAGCATCCTCGGATCCAAGATCCAGCTTCTCGCACAGGCCATCCACTCCAATTTCCAAGCCACGCAGGGCCTTCTGCAGGGATTCCTGGAAGGTCCGGCCGATCGCCATCACCTCACCCACCGCTTTCATCTGTGTCGTCAAACGATCATCGGCATTGGGGAATTTCTCGAATGCGAAACGGGGCACCTTGGTGACCACATAATCGATGGACGGTTCGAAAGAAGCTGGAATCAGATTACCTGTGATTTCGTTACGCAATTCGTCCAAGGTGTAGCCCACCGCCAATTTGGCCGCCACTTTGGCAATGGGGAAACCGGTCGCCTTGGATGCCAGCGCCGAAGAACGGCTGACTCTCGGATTCATTTCGATCACCACCAGGCGCCCATCACTCGGATTGACTGCAAACTGGACGTTGGAGCCTCCGGTATCGACACCGATTTCGCGCAACACTGCAATCGCGGCATCGCGCATGACCTGATATTCCTTGTCGGTCAAAGTCTGAGCCGGCGCCACTGTAATGGAATCGCCGGTATGAACCCCCATGGGATCGATATTTTCGATGGAACAGACGATGATACAGTTGTCCTTGCTGTCTCGCACCACCTCCATCTCGAACTCTTTCCACCCCAGGATGGATTCATCAATCAGCAGCTCACTCACCGGTGACAGTTCCAGACCGTGCTCACAGATTTCCACGAATTCCTCGCGGTTGTAGGCGATTCCACCTCCGGTACCACCCAAGGTGTAGGATGGGCGGATGATGGCCGGATAACCGATCTCCTCCAGTACCTCCAACGCCTCGTCCATGGAATGAGCAATGCCTGACCTGGGCATGTCAAGACCGATCCGGGCCATAGCCTGACGAAACAGATCCCGGTCTTCTCCTTTCTCGATCGCTTCTTTCCTGGCTCCTATCATCTCTACACCAAACTGCACCAGGATTCCTTCGCGATCCAGGTCGAGCGCGCA
Source organism: Methylothermaceae bacterium (assembly GCA_027024125.1). Taxonomy (GTDB): domain Bacteria; phylum Pseudomonadota; class Gammaproteobacteria; order Methylococcales; family Methylothermaceae; genus Methylohalobius. The sequence continues at coordinate 8,113 of JALVSV010000513.1, forward strand.
ATTGAGTGCCGTCTGCCCCCCCATGGTGGGCAGCAAGGCATCGGGGCGCTCCTGTTCTATGATCTTGGCCACCGTCTGCCAGTCCACGGGTTCAATGTAGACCCGCTCGGCGGTTTCCGGATCAGTCA
>JALVSV010000514.1 GCA_027024125.1 Methylothermaceae bacterium
CCCAAGCGGAGGGAAGCAACGACAACGATGAACTGGCGGATGCCTGGGGTGAGGCGCTGGCGGAGCAAGCTGAAGTCGAGGAAGTAACACAACCAGTACAAGAGTCGGGTCAGGAATTTTCTCCAGCGACTTATGAAGAGGTCTCCCAGGACAATGGCCTGACGCCGGGGGGGCAGGAGGACGTCAATCTTGATGTCATTCTGGATATTCCGGTTACGCTTTCCATGGAAATCGGGCGTACCAAGATCAGCATACGCAACCTGTTGCAACTCAATCAGGGGTCGGTGGTGGAGTTGGACCGGCTTGCTGGAGATTCCATGGACGTATTGGTGAACGGCACATTGATTGCTCACGGTGAGGTGGTGGTCGTCAATGATAAATTTGGCATACGCCTCACTGACGTCATCAGCCCAGCGGAAAGGGTGCGCAGGTTACGATGATTTATCGTATGAATCCCAAAGCGGCTGTCATTTGCCGCTTTATTTGGCTTTGTGGCAGTACCTCCTCCGTTTGGGCCGCGCCTGTGTCTGCTCCCGGCTTGAACCCCTCCCTGATCGGGCAATGGCTGGGAGGCTTGGCGCTGGTGTTGGCCCTGGTTTTTTTCTCCCTTTGGGGGCTGAAGAAACTCAATCGGTGGAGCTCGCCTGTTGGTGGGCAGTTGCGGCTTCTGGGAGGGGTGTCATTGGGTGGCCGGGAAAAACTGCTGGTTGTGGAAGTGGGCCAGGTCCAACTGGTACTGGGTGTGGCTCCTGGCAGGGTACAGACCCTCCATGTATTGGAAGGACAACAACGTTTGCAGTCAGCCGAAGCGCACTTTGCCGGTCACCTGCAACAGGCGCTGAGTTCTGGTGAAGGAAAATGAGGATACTTCCGATGATGGTGCTGTTGACGCTGCTGTTCCCATTGGGGGTGGAAGCAGCGCCAGGATTGCAGGCTGTTCAAGTGACTGCGGCGCCCGATGGTGGCAAAACCTATACCGTCAGCATTCAGGTGTTGGCGTTGATGACGGCGCTGACTCTGTTGCCGGCGTTGTTATTGTCGATGACCGCTTTCACCCGGATCATCGTGGTGCTTGCCATATTGCGTCAGGCGCTGGGCACAGGTCAGACCCCCAATAATCAGATCCTTCTGGGCGTCTCGCTAATGCTGACTTTTTTCATCATGTTGCCGGTGTTCGACAAGGCATATCAGGCAGGGATCGGGCCTTATCTCGAGGAGAAGATAGAAGCGGGGGTTGCCTTGGAGCGGGCGCTGCCACCTCTGCGTGCCTTTATGTTACGCCAGACCCGGGAAAGTGATCTGGCCCTGTTCGTGCGGCTGTCAGGCAGGGAAGATCTGGAATCGGTGGAGCAAGTGCCTTTGTCGCTATTGGTGCCGGCCTTCATGACCTCAGAGCTCAAGACCGCCTTCCAGATCGGCTTTCTCCTGTTCCTGCCATTTCTGGTGATTGATCTGGTAGTTGCCAGCGTGCTGATGTCCATGGGGATGATGATGCTGTCTCCTGTCATCATTTCCCTGCCCTTCAAGTTGATGCTGTTCGTTCTGGTGGACGGATGGGCGCTGGTCATGGAAACCTTGGCAGCGAGTTTCTATACCGTGTGAAACCACTCTAGATCGATCCCGTGATGCATTCTTCGTCATTACACCAGAATACCAAAAACTTCCCAGGGGGAAACAGGGTATGGATCAACGCCGTCGATTCCCAGGTTGGGCCGGTGCAAGCATTTTCCTCTGTCATCCCACAGCGTACCCAGCTGGCGTTACGACCCTGCATGTAATCTACACAGGAAGCATTCATGGACGCCGATACCGTCATGACCGTGGGCAGCGAGATGCTTTGGGTCACTCTCAAACTGGCAGCCCCGATTCTCCTCTCCGTCCTTGCGGTGGGGTTGTTGATCGCCATGTTCCAGGCGGCCACCCAGATCAATGAGATGACCCTCACATTCGTTCCCAAGTTGATCATTGTGGCCCTGGTGCTGGTTCTGGCGGGCCATTGGATGCTGCGTCTGCTGACAGATTACACCCAGGCCCTGTTCGAGAATATCCCTTCCCTGATTGGTTGATCATGCAGTGGACCGAGGCACAGATGCTGGAGTGGGTGGGTCGTTTCTTTTGGCCCTTTCTGCGTATTGGAGCCTTTTTCCTGTCGTTGCCGGTATTCAACAGCCGCTCACTTCCCATGAGAGTGAGAGTAATCCTGGCGGTGAGCGTGACGATCATGATGATGCCAGTTTTTCCATCCGCGTCGACGATGGATATGCTGAATTTGGCTGCGATCCTGGTGGCGGTGCGGGAGATCGTGATCGGTCTCGCCATCGGCTTTATCCTGCAGATGGCGTTTGCCGCCCTGGTGTTTGCCGGCCAGAATATCGCCTATAGCATGGGGCTGGGATTCGCCGCCATGCTGGATCCGCAGCTGGGAGTACAGGTGCCGATCATTTCTCAGGTCTATCTGTTGTTCGCGACTTTGTTCTTCTTTGGTCTGGACGGACACCTGGTGATGATAGAAATCCTGGCTTCCAGCTTTCATGCCTTGCCACCGGGGCTGGATGGGATCGGGCGTGAGGACGTTTGGAACATCGTCCGTTGGAGCAGCAGCGTCTTCAGTGGCGGGGTGCTGTTGTCACTCCCGATCGTCATCTCCCTGTTGTTTGTGAATATGGCCCTGGGCATCGCCACCCGTGCAGCCCCCCAGCTCAATATCTTCTCCGTCGGCTTTCCCATCACCCTGTTATTGGGACTGTCGTTGATCTGGTTGACCTTGCCGATCATCCTGCACCGATTTGCTGAGACCCTGCCTGCGGCCTATGAAATGATCCTCAAGCTGCTGCAGAGCTGACGATGGCCGAGCATGACACTGGCCAGGAACGGACCGAGGAACCGACCCAGAAACGCCTGGAGGATGCGCGCAAGAAAGGTCAGATTCCCAGATCGCGTGAGCTCAATACTTTCATGGTCGTGATGGCCGGGGTGGTCGGTTGTGGGGTCTTCGGGCCTCACATGACCGAAGTCATGATCCGGACCATGACTGTCAATCTCAGGCTGGAGAGGGAAGATCTGTTTCATTCGGCAGCTCTGCTGGAACATAGCCTGACCGCCCTTGTCGACAGCCTCCAGCTTTTGGCTCCTTTGCTGGTGCTGATGGTGATCGTGGCATTGGCGTCGCCGGTGCTGCTTGGCGGATGGTTGTTCAGCTGGGAGAGCCTGCAGCCAAAATTCAACAAACTCAATCCCCTGGAAGGCTTCAAACGGATGTTTGCCCTGAGGGGCGGGGTGGAGCTGGTCAAGTCGATGCTTAAGGTATTGCTGCTGGGGTTGGTCACGGCCATCCTGCTGAAAGCCTCCAAGCCTGAATTGTTGCAACTGGTCAACCGGGATCTGGAAGTGGCGCTGGTTTCCGCGCTGGAATTCCTGTGGTGGGCCGTGTTGCTCCTCGGGGCTTCTTTATTGCTCCTGGCGGGAATTGATGTTCCTTACCAGTTATGGGATCACCGCCGCAAACTGAAGATGACCCTGCAGGAGATCAAGGATGAAATGAAGGAATCCGAAGGTCGCCCAGAGGTAAAGTCAAAAATCCGTCAGATCCAGCAGCAAAGGGCCCAGCAGCGAATGATGGACGAGGTGCCGAAAGCAGACGTGGTGGTGACCAACCCGACTCATTTCGCTGTGGCGCTGCGTTATGAGCAAAGTCGAGGTAGAGCGCCGAAAGTCGTTGCCAAGGGGACCGATTTTATCGCTGCCCAGATTCGCAACAAGGCAGTGGCAGCAGGCGTTCCTCTGCTGGCGGCCCCACCCTTGGCACGGGCTTTGTATTACAGCACGGAGCTGGAGCAGGAAATTCCCGAGGGGTTGTATCTGGCGGTGGCCCAGGTGCTTGCTTATGTCTACCAGCTCAAGGCGGCGCGGAACACTAAGGAAAGACCGGTACCGCCCCGGGACTTCCCGATTCCGGAGGAATTTCTCAGTCGGCAGTCATGACTGTTTTTCGGTACGCAGACACAGAGCTCAAGATGAAAAACCGGGTGTTTTCAATGTTTTCGCAATGTAATCAGGCAGCTAGCCAATGAATATGACCGCGATTCTCGTCCGCATTCGCCAGATGACCGGTGTGGGTCTCGGGGCGCCCGTTCTGGTGCTGTTGATGCTCACATTGCTGGTGTTGCCGCTTCCAGCTTTCATGCTCGATTTGTTCTTTACCTTCAACATCGCCCTGTCCATGATCATCCTGCTGGTGGTGATCTATACTGCCAGACCATTGGATTTCTCCGTCTTTCCCACGGTGCTGTTGGTGGCCACCCTGCTCAGGCTGGGTCTCAACGTGGCTTCCACCCGGGTGGTGCTGCTGGAGGGACATGAGAGCCCCGATGCCGCGGGCAAAGTGATCGAGGCCTTCGGGGCCTTCGTGATCGGTGGCAACTATGCTGTGGGACTGGTGGTGTTCGCGATCCTGGTCATCATCAATTTCGTGGTGGTCACCAAGGGAGCAGGGCGGGTCTCTGAGGTCAGCGCCCGTTTTACCCTGGATGCCATGCCGGGCAAGCAGATGGCGATCGACGCCGACCTCAATGCCGGTTTGATCAACGCCGATGATGCGCGTCGTCGGCGCGAGGATATCGCCAATGAAGCCGATTTTTATGGTGCCATGGACGGGGCAAGCAAGTTCGTCCGCGGAGATGCCATTGCCGGTATTCTGATTCTGTTCATCAACGTCGTCGGTGGCTTGGCGATCGGCATGGCTCAGCATGGCATGGAAATGGCCGAGGCGGTCGAACGGTACACCCTGCTGACGATTGGTGATGGTCTGGTCGCCCAGATTCCCTCGTTGTTGCTGTCTGTGGCATCGGCAGTCCTGGTGACCCGGGTATCGAGCAGCACCCAGGACATGGGACAGCAGTTCAGCGGACAGTTCCTCGAACATCCCAAGGCATTGGCCATCAGTGGAGCAGTGATCGGGCTGCTGGGGCTGATTCCGGGAATGCCCAACCTGCCATTCCTGCTTCTGGCCTCGGCGCTGGGCGGTTTTGCCTGGGTGTTGATGCGGCGCCGCCGGATTGAGGAAAGCCAGCCCCAAGTAGAGGAAATGCCGGTACCTGAGCCCGAGTTGAAGGAGTTGAGCTGGGATGATGTGATGCCCGTGGATCGCATCGGGTTGCAGGTGGGGTATCGTCTCATTCCCCTGGTGGACAAGCAGCAGGGGGGGCAGTTGATGAGCCGGATCAAAGGGGTACGGAAAAAGTTGTCCCAGGATCTGGGGTTTCTCATTCCACCGGTGCATATCCGTGACAATCTCGATTTGGCACCCAACGCCTACCGCCTCCAGGTGCTGGGGGTGACGGTGGGAGAAGCGGAAATCCATCCCGACCGTGAGATGGCCATCAATCCCGGCCAGGTATTCGGTGCCATTCAGGGGCTCGAGGGCAAGGATCCTGCCTTCGGCCTGGATGCTGTGTGGATTGATCCGGCGCAAAAGGATCATGCCCAGGCACTTGGATATACCGTGGTGGATCCGGAAACCGTCGTTGCCACCCATCTCAGTCAGGTATTGCAGGATCAGGCCTTCGAGTTGTTTGGACACGAGGAGGCCCAGCAGTGGCTCGATAATCTTGCCAAGGCGGCTCCGAAACTGGCGGAGAATCTGGTCCCCCAGATCATCCCCCTGACATTGCTGGTGAAGGTCCTGCAAAACCTGTTGAAGGAAAAGATATCCATCCGCGACATGATCACCATTGCCGAAACTTTGGCGGAACATGGCGGAAGAAGTCAGGATCCCGACGTTTTGACCGCTGCGGTGAGATCGGCTCTCGGACGCTCCATCGTTCAGAAAATCAATGGCTTGGAGCAGGAATTGCCGGTGTTGACCCTGGATCCAGAGTTGGAACAATTGTTGCAAAAGACTATTCAGAGTTCCGGTGCGGATGGCACGGGTGTGGAGCCTGGATTGGCGCAGCGAATCCATCAGCTTCTGGAGGAACAGGCCCGCAAGCTGGAGCTGGGTGGAAAACCTGCGGTGTTGTTGGTTTCTTCGATGCTTCGTTCCTGGTTGGCGCGCTTTGTCCGGCACACGATACCAGGACTGCACGTACTGGCATACAACGAGGTCCCCGAGGACCAACAGATCAAGGTGGTTGGCGTGGTCGGTCAACGGGTCTGAACAGCAAGAGGTGAACCTGAATGAAGATCAAACGATTCCTGGCAGCTGACATCCGTACGGCGTTGCAGCAGGTGAAAGAGAGTCTGGGTCCGGATGCGGTGATCCTGTCCAATCGCAAAACCGATGAAGGGGTGGAGATCGTGGCGGCACGCGACTTCGAGGTGGAAGCGGTGACAGAGGGGCAGGACAAATCCGACGATACTCTTCTTGAGGAATCACCGAAGGGGCCACCGAGCACTCAAGTGACGCCCAACCCTGCTTTTTCTGCCAAAGGCTATGGAGCGGTGGCCGAAATGGTCAGCGAAGCGAAGCGACAGGGATCCTCGCCAGCCAAAAGGATACGCCAACCGAAATTCCCCAGGGTAACCGAAACCGACATCCCCCATTTTCCCGGCGAGTCCTGTTCCAACCGGAAACGACCTGCCGAAAAACGGCATGATCTGCCTGGCGAAAAAATGCGGCAGACGTCCACACCGGCCCCGGACGCACTCGCCCCTCTGCGCCGCGAGATCCAGCAGATGCGCCGCCTGTTGGATCGACACCTGTCACAAACCTCGTTGCAGGAAGAGGTACAAAATCACCCCACCCGTCTCGATCTGATGCGCGCTCTGACCGAGAAAGGATTCTCCCGCCACATGGTGTTGGAACTGGCCCGGCGTGGAGGCAATGAAGAAGAGTTCGAAGCTGCATGGCGCCGGGTTCGGCAGGTATTGATCTCCCAGATTCCAGTGGTCCACGATCCGCTATTGGATCACGGCGGTATCGTCGCTTTGGTGGGTCCCACAGGGGTGGGCAAGACTACCACCATCGCCAAGCTGGCTGCACGTTTCCGTCTCAAGCACGGGCCCAGGCAACTGGCCCTGGTGACCACGGACAATTATCGAATCGCCGCTCACGAGCAACTGAGTACCTATGCCAGAATTCTGGGCGTTCCCGTACGGGTGGCGGCCAATACGGACGAGTTGCACGCAATCCTCCGTAGTTTCGTAGATAAACGTTTGGTTTTGATCGATACTGCGGGGATGGGGCAGCGGGACGGGCGATTGGCCGAACAATTCGCCTTGCTTCGTGACAGCGAGATTGCCATCGAAACCCATCTTGTCCTGTCTGCCGCTTCCCAGTTGCACAGCCTCTATGAGGCCATGGAGGCCTTTGCCGAGTTCCAGCCCAAGGCGGGAATCATCACCAAACTGGACGAGGCTGGTTGTGTGGGACCCATACTATCCGCTCTTATAGAACGTGGCCTGCCTACGGCATTCATGACCGATGGTCAGCAGGTTCCGGAGGATCTGCACCTGGCCTGCGCCGAAACTTTAGTGGCCCGTGGCTTCGATAGTGACGCTCATTTGCCGGTCGAAGGCATGATGGAACGAGGGCTAGAGGACTGGATGCATTATGCAAGCGCAACGCTTTGATCAGGCGGCAGGTATACGGCATATGACAAGTGATCTCAGACCGGTTCGTGTGTTTGCAGTGACCGGCGGCAAAGGGGGGATCGGCAAAACCAATATCGCTGTCAATCTGGGGGTGTCGTTGGCCCAGAGAGGGCGGGTGACTGCGCTCATGGATGCCGATATGGGACTGGCCAACGTCGACATCCTGTTGGGTCTGCAACCAAAATATAACCTTTCTCACGTCATCTCTGGGGAGAGAGGTCTCGATCAGATTCTGGTTGAAGGACCTTCAGGCCTGAAAATCGTGCCGGCGGCCTCGGGTCTGCGGCAGATGGCAGAGCTGTCCGAAGTCGAGCAGGCGGGGCTCATCCGGGCTTTCAGCGAACTCCATCTACCTCTGGAAGTGTTGATCGTCGATACTGCAGCGGGCATCTCCGGGCCGGTGGTCAATTTTGCCCGCGCCTGTCAGGAGATCATCGTGGTGGTCTGCGATGAACCCACTTCGCTGACCGATGCCTATGCATTCATCAAACTGTTACACCGCGATTACGGGTTGTTCCGCTTTCAGATCCTGTGCAATCAAGTACGCACCGATGGGCAGGGACGCGTGCTGTTCGAGAAGTTGTATCGGGTCACTGAGCGTTATCTCGACGTGACCCTCAATTATTTCGGCGCGGTACCCAACGACGAA
>JALVSV010000515.1 GCA_027024125.1 Methylothermaceae bacterium
ATTGACCCCTTTCTTCTCCGCCAACCGGATGATACGCCAGTACACTGACCAGTATTATCTTCCTCTATCGCAGACGCTGCAAAGGCGCCATCACAACCAGCAAAAGGTGGCCAGAGATCTCCTGGCGTGGCGTAGACATCTGGACAGCCACTGGCAGTCGATTCATTTCGGCAATCTGAATATCACCACGAAGGGTGAAGTCCACCGCTTCTCCGTCCCCATCTATCTGGGCGCCATCGCTCCAGAAGCGGTGCAAGTGGAATTGTACGCCGAACCACTCGATCCAAACCTGCAACCATGGCGCGAAGCGATGACGCCACAGCACCCTTTGCTTGGCGCCATCGGTGGCTTTCTCTATGTTGGCAAGGCACCGGCTTCACGGCCGAGGGAACACTATAGCGTGCGTGTGATACCCCATCATCCGGAAGCAGAGGTTCCGCTGGAGAACAACAAGATTCTATGGCACCACTGAAAAACTAGCGGGCATGTGTCTCTCGGCTCTTAGCGAGGCGACACAGACCCAAGATATCGTCCAGGCTGGCTTCCGCCAAAGCAATGGCGGTATCGGCCGCGCCATAGTACATCTTGATGATTCCATCCTCGATGATGGCCCCGCAGGGAAACACCACGTTGGGAACGTCGCCCACCCGTTCATACAGTTCCTCCGGGCCAAAAATGAAGTTGGGCGTATAGCCAATGATCTTCTCAGGATCTTTCAGGTCCAGTAGCATGGCCCCGACCCTGTAGATGCGACCACTCGGCGTCTCGCGCACCCCGTGATAGAACACCAGCCAACCTTCATCGGTTTTGAGGGGGGGCACAGAACTGCCCAGCTTCGACTTGCCCCATCCAGGTTGTGGCGCCAACAACGCACGGGCGCCACCCCAGTAAACCAGATCAGGAGAGTATTGGATCCAGATGGCACCGGTGGAACCGGCAAAACCTCCCGGCCGGTCAAGGATGACGTAGTTCCCATCGATTTTACCCGGAAACAGGACCGCATCCTTGTTGGGCACCTCGGTAATCAAGGCGATACGCTCAAAAGACTCGAAATCCCGGGTCTTGCCGATCCCCACCCTGGGGCCATGAGGACCAAAAGCCGTATAGGTGATATACCAAGTCTCATCCTCTGGCACATACGTGATACGAGGATCTTCAATCCCATAACGCTCATAAATCTCGTACCCGGGATCTTCCGAGGGCGTGATCCAAGGCTCACGATCCACCTCGAAATGATATCCGTCATGCGAACGTGCCAAGGTCAGATGACTATGGCCATTGAGGTCCTCGACCCGCAGTAGCAAAAGGTATCGATTGCCGAATTTACATGCTGCGGCATTGAAGACGGTATTACACCAGTAAGGGATGTCATCACGGCTCAGGACAGGATTGCCGTGGAATCGTTTGAAGGGATGCAAGACTTTCATCAACGCCTCCTTCAATCTACTACCATGACTTGTGAACCAATATCCGGATAACTGCGTAGCCGCTCGTACAGGTGGATATGCTGGTCTGCAATCAGCGGCCAGGCCAATTGACGCCGCACGTATTCACGGGCATTTTCCCCCAACCTGCGCGCCTGTTCGTCATCACCGAGAAGGTTGGCGATGGCTTCGGCAAATTGGTCCTGGGATGGAACGATCACCCCCGCACCGGACTCTTTGATCAATTGCATCATCGCCCTGGAGGCACTGGTGATGACCGGACGACCAAATGCCAGACAATGAGCCAGGATACCGCTTTGCGAACTCAGCCGATACGGCAACACGACCACATCGGCTGCCGACAGAATGGTATCGAAGGTATCCTGTGACAGTTGCCCAAGGATGACACGGATATGATCCTTGACAGGGGATTTGCGGATACGCTCGAACAAGACGTTGCGGTATTCTGAATACTCCTGGTTGCGGATCTTCCCCGCAATGACCAACAAGGCATTCGGATATTTTCTCAGGATCCGGGGCATCTGATCGACGATCAGTTCGAAATTCTTGCTTGGACGGAAATATCCGATGAGCAGAATCACCTTGCGGTCTTCCGGCAGTCCCAACTTGGCCTTGGCCTGTACCACTGGATTCACCAATCTTGCCCCGTGAGGAATCACTTCGATCTTTTGGGTGAAATGTTCGGGGAAATGATGATGCAAGGTGTCCAGTTGATAATCCTGATGCACGATGATGCGGTCCGAATTGGCAAGAATGTTCTCGAGCAGTACCAAATGGTTACGCTGCGGCTTGTCATACACTGTATGCAGAGTGGTCACCACCGGAACACCGATCAGACGGAACTTGACGATCACCGGCAGGATGTTGACCCCCCAATGAGGTCCGTAGAGTCCAAATTCGTGTTGAATATGAACGATGTCCGGGGTGAAACGAAGCGCCACCGTATACGCCTTGTCGTCAAGGTCGTTCTCGTTGAAAGCGGGGAACACCTGCTCCCCGCTTGCCCCCATGTGGCTGACTACATAGATATCCACCCCTTTTCTTCTCAAGGCGTCGATGAGGTAAGCCGAATAGGTGGCGATACCGCACTCCATCGGTGGATAGCTGGAGATATAGCCTATGCGCATATTACCTCCTACCTTGGTGCCAGTAAGTTTCTGTTGGTTCTCAACTATATATGGTGATATTTGCGATATTTCCAATCCCCCGTCAGATTTCTGACATTGTTTTCACCGATAGAATTTCCC
>JALVSV010000516.1:0-1625 GCA_027024125.1 Methylothermaceae bacterium
CGGTACTGGATTCGGCCGGGTTGCCGGTGCGATTCTTCGGCCTCAATCCCATCGACGTCCCCAATTGCGCCCGCTGCCATTCCAATTCCCGCGCCAACGGCGACCGATACCGCAAGTACAAGCAGGAATACGACTTCTGGCGCGGCATCCGCGGCTCCAGCGACTGGTATGCCGAGCTCAAGGCAGCAGCCGTCTCGATTCTGGAAATCCACGACGACCACCATGGCACCGATTTCCTCGCCAACTGGCCGGGGGGCGCCAACGTCTACACCCGGCTGGGTCGGGGCGCCGTGGTCTGTCAGGACTGCCACGCCGACAACGTCATTGGCAAGCTCACTTCGGCCAGGGGGCCTTCGGGGCAGGTGCTGCCACCCCTGACCGAGGCCATCCACAAGGTGCATCAGCGCAATCTGCCCATGCCCGACGCCCTGGGGCAGGCCAGCGGTTGCCAGCTGTGTCATCCCAGTCATCGCAGCGATCGCTCCATGGATGCCTTTCCGTTGACCAGGGACGGTAAGAACCTGTTTGCCCAGGGGGACATCCGGGACGCCAAGGGCTGTTTCACCCGCCGCGACGTCCATGCCAATGCGGCCCGCAACCGGGACGGGGCCGAAACACCTGCCGCCCTCAATGCCGTCGGCGAGTATCTGCAAAGTCAGGTGATGACCGTGGAGGGCAAAGACAAGGGGCTGTATTGCACCCAATGCCATAACCGCCTGGCGCGGGAACTGTACAAGGCCGATCATCTGGAGGACGCGGTCAACCAGGTCGGCCGGACCCTGCGCAATCTGCCGTTGGCGGGGATCGCCGGCGCGCTGGGGATCTCTGAAGACCAATTGATCCAGGAATATCTGGATCCGAGAGTTCCCAGGGAGGGCCGTGACGACCACAGCGGCGTCTACCGGACCTGGCACCGCGCCGGTGACAGCCTGGCCGCCATCGGCAGAATCGACGTGGATCCACAGGGCCGGCCCCGTCTGACGGAACCCGACGAGGATGGTGATCGTTCGGTCATTCTGCTGAGTCCCGATCCTGCCGAACCCGTCGGAATGGCGGTGGGCTACGACAGCGCCACCCACGGCAAGGACTACTGGCTGGCGCCGGGTGAACCCCATTGCGCCGACTGCCACCGTCCCCCCTTCGTAGAGAGCGGGGGCGGCGGGGCGTTTCCCATCGACCAGCCGGGGAAATACGCCCTGATGCGCTATTCCAAGGGGCATGCCGGGATCACCTGCCAGGGTTGCCACGAATCCACCCACGGCCTCTACCCGGTCGATCCAATGGTCGATGGCGTCAGTTACGCCCAGGCGGCCGCCCTCAATCCCGATCGTTCCCACGGGCCCGTCAAATGCGGCGCCTGCCACCAGGTAAACGAGTACGGAGTTCCCACCGCCTATCCTGGTATCATTTCTTCACCCGGCGTCCTATGGCAAGATTATGCCCAGGCACTCGAACTACAACATCAGTTACGATGAAGAAATTCCTGATCTTGGTATTACTTCTTGTCATTTCCGCCTGCGCGGGTTTCGGAAACCGGCAGCCCCCGGTGTCATTCGACCAGGTCCCCCTCAATCAGCTGCAAGGCGACCCTGAAAGCTGGCAGGGCCGGTTGTTCGAGGGGCGGT
>JALVSV010000516.1:1635-2676 GCA_027024125.1 Methylothermaceae bacterium
CTATCACATCTATCACGGGCCCGACCGTGAGAGGGAAACACCGCGTGAGCAGCGCACCCTTGTTGCCACCCATTTCACCGCGAGACCCATGAGTCAGTCTGGTCACGTCATCCGCATCCGCCTCACTCCCGCGCAAGAAGCGCACTTCAAACAGCATGGCATACGCCGGCAGGACGTCATAGGGGCCAGGGTGCGTTTTGCCGGTGTGGATCCGGATGGTGGTCTGGCCTTCGAACTGGTGGAGGTGACCCAGTGGTGAGAATCGCAATATTTCTTGTCGCCTGGTTGCCTGTGGTTCTGATGGCGGCACCGGAGGCGGAGCTGGAATTGGCGGGGCTGGATGGCAGGGCATACCGGCTGTCCGATTACCGGGGCAAATGGGTGGTGGTCAATTACTGGAGTACCACCTGTCCGCCCTGCTTGAAAGAGATCCCTGAACTGACCCGTTTCCACGACCGCCACAAGGACAAGGACGCCGTAGTGCTGGGGGTGGATTACGAGGAGATTCCACGGCTTTGGCTCATTGAATTCGTCAAAAACCGCAAAATCAGCTATCCGGTCCTGCTGGGGCCGCCTGGAACCCCGACGCCGCTCGGTTCCATCATCGCCCTTCCCACGACCTTTCTGGTTTCTCCACAGGGACAGGTCATTGGCGGACATACCGGAACTGTGACTGCAGAGGCATTGGAGCGCTATATTCAGGGAGAGGGCTCGTAAAACAGCCCATCGGTCGGGCCTCACCACGCCGAACTTCCATGGCCGGTCCCTGAAGCTGATGACCGTGAAAGTTTATAGATTCACCGCAGAGACGCAGAATGCGCAGAGAGAAAACTCCGCGTTCTCTGTGCCTCTGCGGTGAGAAATCGATTCCAACAGGCCTGTGTCTATCATGTTCCGGGGTGTTGGTTGGTCCAGCATGAGCGTGACCGTGAAATAGTGTGGGAGGAAGCAGGGCATTGGTGTTCGGATCGCCGTAAATCCTTCCATGGAAGCTCGGACATGGCTGTCCAGGCCATGTACGCCCTCGAACCAAAACCCTGC
>JALVSV010000517.1 GCA_027024125.1 Methylothermaceae bacterium
GTGGGCAACCGTTCCCTTGCGGGTCTTGGGGAATTCAGGTCCCATCACGGCGTTGGGGGCGAAGTCACGGATGACACCGATCGACTGGTTTTTCAGCGGGATGGGGCGGGGGATTGGGTCCAGCAGCCCGTCTGAGCGGACCAGTCCGAATTCGTCGGAGAGCAGCCGCCACCCGTGCAGCATCAGGGCTGCACACAATGTACTCTTGCCTGAACCTGGCAAGGCCGGCATGATCACGGCGTTTCCGTCTTTTTCCAGTACCGCGGCGTGGAGGATCAGATACTGATGGGCGCTGGAACCGATGCACCAGTTCAGGCCCCATTCAAAAAGCGGAGGTGCATGGGAGAGGGGGAAGGGTTCGAACAGGCTGCGGCCGTCGTTTTCGAAAATCACCTGGGGACGAAAGAAGCGGCGCAGAGTTTTGGGTTGGTCGAGGCGGATTCTGAAATCGGCCAGGGTCTCCGGAGAGAAAAGGCTGAAGTCTCCGTAAATGTGGTGAAGGAAGTGACCGAAATTTCGAGCCTTGTTGTGTATCCTGACGGTGAAGGGACCGCATTCGAGCAATAGTCCATGGACAGATCGCAGTCGCCGCGCCAGATCGGAGACAGTAAGCTTTGAAAGCTTCACTCAGCCGGCTCGATCAATCCCAAACCATCGAATTCTTCCAGCAGACGCTGAATCTGTTGGTTCAGGAATTCAACATCCTCACCCATATTCGTTTTTGACACGGCTTCGGTCAGCGTCCATGCGGTATGTGGTGCCTGCTCCAAAAATTCCAAAACCAGCGTGGCCATCTGATTCAGATAATGGGTTTCTCCCGAAAGGGAATTATAGACCACAGATTCCTCTTTCCACTTTTCCCAGAGAAATAACTGGCCTGGTGTGGTTTGCCAGTATCTGTTCCTCCCCATACGACTCGTTATGGGTATTACCACGATCAAGGGATTGGCGTAGGAAAGGACCCCCAGCATGAATCAGTTGCCGGTATGGGACCCATAAGCCCAGGTTTTCCGTATCCTCCTATCTTCACTTCCCCGTTTTCTTCATAGACCAAGACCAGCACTTCGCAAGTCTCATTGTCCTTTTTAATTTTGAACCCACCTGGTTTAAGACCGCCAGTATCTGGATCGATTTCCTTCATTCTTTTCGGTTTATTTGGGTTCGGATGTTTGACAAACCTTCTCGATGGATCGTCTTCATGTATCCACTGATCGGAATTATTGGGGTCTTGGAACACCCAAAAACCGGGAACATTTTGCTTTTTCAGTTTCTTGCAAGAAACTGTTTGGCGAAACCACATATCGTCTTGAGCCTCGTTTGGTGTGAGCAAGGGATCGGCATTACGTGCTTCAGTTTCGTTTCTAGCTATACATTGATGTGAACTTGCATTCGCCAGAGCGGCCCCACTGCGCAGGGTCAACACGACAGGGGCGGCCACGGCGGCGGATTTGATCAGGGTGCGGCGTTTCTGGGAAATTTGTCCAGGACTGTTCTCTATTTCTGTTGTGCGGTCTTTGTCGGTCATCGTTCTAGTCTCCGTCTAAGCCGGTTCGTATTTGAATAGTCTTGAAGTTTGGATGCAAGTTATGTTCCATGCCTGTTTATTCGGGGTTTGGCAGCCGGCTTTGGGTTTGAAGACAAAATACTGTAAAAAATTATGACAATCTGTGGGTATGTTCCCTCTCTAATGGGGCTCTGTTTTTTCAGCATGGTTGATACGGTAGAGGATCAGTTTACCGCCGGGTGATTGATAAACCAATCTTATTGTAGCCGGGAGTTGCCGGTGTGGGTAGGTGAACGGCAGAAGTCGTAGCAGCAGCGGGGGGTCAGCCGGTCCGGTCACCCGCCAGGCGGCGATTCCCCCCGGAACGGCCTGGGGCAGATACACGCCGCCGGTTTCCTGAGCCCATGCCTGCACGGCGGAGATCCGGCCATGCAGGTTGCCGGTGGAGGGAAAGACGCGGACCTCCAGAGGCAGCTTGCGTCCTGAGAGCTGCTCGATTTCATCCGCATGGGAGAGGTCGTTGCTGGTGACGAGCAGATAAATTGGCACTTCGGGCAGCATGTCGCCAATTTCATCCAATGCACGTTCGCTGTCCCCACTCAGCCAGCTGGCCAGTTGGACCAGCTTGTCAGAGTTGTCGCTGAAGCCGCCGCTCAGCTGCTGCCAGAGGGAGCGTTCGCTGGCGCGAAAGGCTGCTGCCGGAGGCTGCCGTACCCAGGTGGAACGACCGGTGAGAAAGTCGATCCGCTGGGCGTTGTCCCACCAGGTGATGATCAGGGCGTCCTTTTCCGTATGGTCACGCAGGAATCCAGCCAGTTCCATCCACTTCTGCCAGGCGTGGGAACCGGGATCGGGCATGAGGGTCTGACGTTTCTTTCCCCGCTCATCCTGGAAATGGAACACATGAAAAGTCAGCTGTTTTCCGCTGTTTTTCTCCCTGGCCTGCCAGCGTTCGAAGGCGGTCGGCGGGTAACGACTGGCCAGATCGTCGGGTATGGGCAGTGTCACCCTGTCGATCTTCCAAAGGGTGGTTTCTTGCCATAAAGCCGAAACGAGCAGGGCGGCCCCGGCTAAAAGCAGCAGGCCGCCCAAAAACCAGCGAATCGGCATCAGGGTCTGCGGCGCCCGATCACCACCAGGCCGCCGAGTATCAGCGCCGCGCCCAAAGG
>JALVSV010000518.1 GCA_027024125.1 Methylothermaceae bacterium
ATATCATTCACACTAATACCTGCACCATCGAAGCATCAGCAATGCCAGCAACAAAACCACGGCCGTCGGGGTCAAGGCGGTCAACAAAGGGGGGAAGTCCCATAACAACCCCAGGTTGGCCACCACCTGGGTGGCCAGGAAATAGAACACCCCAACGATGATGGCCACGGCCACCTGCCAGCCGAAACCGCCGGAGCGGGGACTGGTGGCGGCCATGGGCAACAGGAAAAGCAACATGACGGCCATACTGATCGGCAGCAGGATCCGCTGCCAGAACATCAATTCATACTGGTTGGATTCCTGATTGGTGGTCTTCAGATACCGCACATAGTACCAGAGGTCCGTGATCGACAGGGTCTCCGGTGGCAGCTCCAATGTCTTGAGTTGTTGCGGCGTGAGAAACGACCGCCAGCTCATCGTCGGGCGATGCCGGGTCAGCAGAAGCCCCTCATTCCACGATTTGATCGTCACCTCTTCCAGCATCCATTCCCCTGCTTCACGCACCTCCGCCCGCCTGGCATGAAGGAACTGGAGTAATTTTCCCGCCGTATCGAAATGATAGATGTCCACATCCTGGGGAACGCGTCCATGGATGATCGCCCTCACATTCAAAAACCTTGTCCGGTCGCGCGACCAGAAACCATGTTCAGTACGCAGGGCATCCTTCCCTTCCAGCGCCTCGTGACGATACAAGAAACCCCACTGACGGGTCATTGGTCCAAAGTATTCAGCCACCACCAACAGCAACAGCACCATCAACAGCATCACCTTGGCCAGTGCCAGAGCCAGGCCGCTCAACGACATTCCCGCAGCCCGCATGGCCACGATTTCGCTGCTGCGCACCAGACCCGCCAGTGCCAGGCTTCCACCCATCAGGCTGCAGATGGCCGAGAAGTCCAGGACTTTGCTGGGATAAGTGGAGAGAACATAGAGCAGGGCATCCCCAATGCGGTAATCCCCCTCTCCCACTTCACTCAGCTCATCCACAAAATCGAGAAATCCAAACAGTGCCAGCAGAACCAGCAAAACCAGAAGGTAGCCCCGCAAGAAATGATAACCAAGATAACGTTCCAGTATCCCCATCTATGAATGTTCCCATGAGGTGACAAAGCGGCTGGCCCTCCACCAGACCGTAATGGACGGAAGATACCATCCCACAAGCACCAGCAACAACAGGGCATCCGGCCACCAGGCTCCGGGAACCGGACCGACCACCCCTTCCTTGACCCAGGTCTTGGCCATCCCGCTCAGGTTGTAATACACCGCGAACACGATGATCGCGAACACCGTTCTGCCATGACGACTTCGTCGAGGCGCCGTACGGCTCAGGGGAACCGCCAACAATGCCAGCAACATAGCACTGACCGGACGCAGCAGCCGCCACTGGAACTCGGCGATGTCCTTTGGATTGTCGGAACCCCAGAGCTGGCCTATGGCCGCCGCCTTGCTCTTGTAGCCCACCGGCTCCGGTGCGCCTGCCAGGAACAGGGTAAAGGTCTGGAAACGCATCACCATGTCACCTTCCCCGGAAGTATCCACCTCATAGGCATAGCCATCGTGAAACTCCAGGGTGAGCATGCCATTCTTCTGATTGGACTGACGCATGGATTGGGCATAGACCGTCTGCAGCTTTTCCCCACTGTCGGGACGGGTGAAAAAGACCTGACCCAGCTCTTCTCGGTCATAATCCACCGTTTCAGCAAAGATCACATAGCCGGCCTCTTCGTTGACATGGAATCTTCCCGCCTCGAGTTTGTCGATATCGAACTGAGCCTGCCCAAGATTTTTGAGCACGTAGCTCTGTTGATATGCCCAGGGGCGGATCAGGATAGCGAAACAGGCGACGACGGCGGCCACGATCAACGACAAACGGAAAATCGTCCAGACGACACGGCCGGTCCCGTAACCACAGGCTGCCATCGCGGTCATTTCGGAGTCGGAGTATAGCCGGCCCAGCCCCATGACCACGGACAAATACAGCGCAATGGGAAGCAGAACCTCCAATGCAATGGTGACCTTGAGCAAGATCAATCTCCATACGATGTCCATAGGCAGGACACCTGCCACGGCATCGGAGAGCAGATCCGCACTGGTATAGCCGCCAAACAACATGATGAACAATCCACAAGAGGCGGCGAAGGGGCGCAGGACTTCCCTGATCAGGTATCGATCGAGACAAAGCAGGCGCAATACGGTCATCGAACCTGCCCCTGTACCCTTGAGCCAAAGAAAATCCCCGTCAGGCGGACATTCTCACTATAATTTCTGTTATTCGTGTTGGGGGACAGGCCATCCCGATTTTTCTGTCGTTTTGAGACCATTTGGGGGAGGGAGCTCATTTTGTCGAAACCATCATTGTACCAACGCCCGTCAAACTGCATAGCCGACCGTTCATCTTTATGAGTACTATGGAAGACCGCTTTAAAAAATTTCTTGAGACCTCCGGGTTCTACGGTGGCAATGCAGAATTTCTGGAAGGACTCTATGAGAGTTTTCTGCGTGACCCCAACAGCGTTCCCCCGCATTGGCGCGAACGCTTTCAGGCCCTGCACGACCGTTTTCCAGGCAAAACCGAAACCCCCCATGCAGAAATCCGCGCTCGATTCCGTAACCTCTCCCTCACCCGCCACCCTGCCTGCACTGCCGCCGAACAGGTGTCCTGCAGCAAAC
>JALVSV010000519.1 GCA_027024125.1 Methylothermaceae bacterium
GCTGCTTCGTGGCCAGGGGGATTCCAGCCAGCTGATGGCGTTGACCATCAGCCTTGCCGATGGCGGAGCGGTTCCGCTCATGGAAGTGGCCAGGTTGGAGAAGCAGGAGGGGGTCGTGGCGGTCCAGCGCGAGCGTGGATTGCGTTATTCGGTCGTGCGTGCCAACGTCGAAGGCAGGGACCTGGTGGGATTCGTCGAAGAGGCAAAGCGCCGGGTGTTGGAACAGGTGAAACTTCCCAGTGGGTATTTTCTGGAGTGGGGGGGGCAATTCGAGAACCAGCAACGGGCCGCCAGGCGTCTGGCCTTGGTGGTGCCCGCAGCGATTGGCCTGATTTTTCTGTTGTTGTTTACCACCTTCGGTTCCGTTCGTCAGGCGCTTTTGGTATTGGGCAACATTCCTCTCGCATTGATTGGGGGGGTGATCGGCCTGTGGATGTCGGGAGAATACCTCTCGGTGCCGGCCTCGGTGGGGTTTATCGCCCTGTTGGGAATCGCGGTGCTCAATGGAGTGGTACTGGTGACCTATTTCAACCAGTTGAAAGCCTTGGGCAAGCCACTTGAAGAGGTGGTGATGGAAGGGGCGATGCGGCGGTTGCGGCCGGTATTGATGACCGCCAGTATCGCCGCCTTCGGCTTGGTGCCGCTATTGTTCGCCACCGGTCCCGGGTCCCAGATCCAAAGGCCCCTGGCCATCGTGGTGATCGGGGGACTGGTGACGTCCACGGCATTGACCCTGATCGTGTTGCCGATTCTGTATCGCCGATTTGCGGAAGAGGTTTAATGAGCAAGTTGTATCTCCTGACCCTGGTCACCGATCCGGAGCTTGAAGAGCCGATAATCGACTGGTTACTCAAATACGAGGTCAGGTACGGATTCACCAGCAGCCGTATCTTTGGCCACTCCAGTCGGCTGACCGGCTTGAGCATCGCCGAGCAGGTGGCTGGTCGCAAGCGCCAGCAGCGGTTTCAGGTATGTGTGGACCAGGAGACGCTGGACTTTCTCCTGGAAAGATTGCGGCTGGATTTTGGTGGTAGTGGCATACGCTACTGGGTGGTACCTGTGATTTCGGAAGGAGAGGTTTGAAGGTCGGTGGATTTAGGTTTTGGCAAATATCCCTGATAAGGGTAAAGTAATGCAGATATTCTTGAAAATGGGAGACAGGCAACATGGCGCCGGTACGGATTGCAGTTACGGGAGCAGCTGGCAGGATCAGCTATTCGTTGTTATTTCGCATAGCGGCTGGTGATCTGCTGGGGCCGGATCAACCGGTCATTCTGCAACTGCTGGATATCGAGCCCATGGGTAAAGTGTTGCAGGGGGTGTCGCTCGAACTTCGTGATTGTGCGTTTCCTCTGCTGCAAGATGTCGTGATCGGCCATGATGCCAATGAGTCCTTCACAGATGCCGAGCTGGTGTTCTTGGTGGGGGCCAGGCCCCGGGGGCCGGGAATGGCCCGCAAGGATTTGCTTCAGGCCAATGCGGGTATTTTTGCCGAGCAGGGCCGGGCGCTGAATCGTGTGGTTGCCAGGGATGCGCGGATTCTGGTGGTGGGTAATCCGGTCAACACCAATACGCTGATTGCGATCAGGAATGCTCCGGATCTTGATCCCAGACAATTTGCCGCTATGACCCGGCTCGATCACAACCGTGCAGTCAGCCTGTTGGCAGAAAAATGCGAGGTTCCTGTGACCGATGTGCGTCGCATGACCATCTGGGGAAATCACTCAGCCACTCAATTTCCTGATTTGATCCACGCTCAGGTTCAAGGCCGCCCGGCATTGGAATGGGTGGAGCGGGAGTGGTATGAGAATGATTTCATTCCGCGGGTCCAGCATCGTGGAGAGAACATCATAGAGCTGGAGGGACAGTCAAGCGCAGGTTCTGCCGCACATGCTGCCATAGAGCATATGCGAAGCTGGGTGTTCGGTACCCCTGAAGATGACTGGGTCAGTATGGCGGTACTGAGCGATGGCAGTTATGGCATCAGTGAAGGCATTGTCTATTCCTTCCCGGTAACTGTCGAGGGAGATGAATTCAAGATTGTTGACAACCTTGAAATAGATGGCTTCTGCCAGGGGAAACTGCTCGAAACCGAAAAAGAACTGCTACAGGAAAGAGAAGCAGTTAAAGCCTTGTTATAATTCAAAAGATTTTTGGGATGACATCATGACTAGGGGGAGTGATAAACCGATGATGAGCAAACAATTGTGGAATGGTGTGATTGGGATTGTCATGCTGGCAGGCGCTTCCGCATCCATGGCGGCTGGGGATGCGGCGGCTGGAAAAGTCAAGTTTTTTACCTGTAAGGGTTGCCACAGCATATCCGGTTACACCAACGCTTATCCCAACTACCATGTGCCCAAGATCGGTGGCCAATTCGAGCCATATGTGATCAGCGCCTTGAAAGCCTACAAGGATGGAGCGCGCGAACATGGCAGCATGGAAGGCAATGCCGGGACATTGAGTGATCAGGACATGGCTGATATCGCCGCTTTTGTTGCCGGTTTCGAAACCAAAGAACAGGAAGGCCCCGTGACCGGGGATACCAAGGCAGGCAAACAGTTGGCTGGGAAATGTGCCAGTTGCCACGGCGAGGATGGCAACCCACCGGCGCCGAATTTCCCTCGCTTGGCGGGCCAGTACGAAAGCTATCTGGTCAAGGCCATCGA
>JALVSV010000520.1 GCA_027024125.1 Methylothermaceae bacterium
AGTGGTTTCATCTTTTCCCACAGCTCGTCAGGCAAACGAAATCGTGAGTGTGTCCGTTGACGGGTCATTGCTCAAACCTCTTGTCAGTTCATCTACCATTTCGACAAGGGTTATTCGGATAGGTTCTAAACAACGCAAAACCTGGTGGCTGAAACAACAGCGGCGGTTGCTAAAAGGAGAAATCGAACCAGTTATCGAGGCATTACCGAACTGGCCAAAGGCCGGCGGCGCAAGGCGGTGCTCAAGAAGCTCAACTATTTCACCAAGCACCGCGCGCATCTTGGATATGACCGGTTACGTCAGGACAAGCTCCCCATCGGCTCCGGGGCCATCGAAAGCCCCTTCCGAAGGGTCGTCAACCTGCGCCTCAAAAGTGCGGCGACTTTCTGGAAGGAAGCGACTGCCGAGGCAATGCTGGTACTGCGGGCCTAGTTTAAAGCAGTGCGCTGGGATACCTTGGAAAAGATCGCCTTGGCACCTATCCCGGACTGCATCGCATAAGGCCACAAAATGGGAATGCGCCCGATGGGGTTGCTTGTCATGGCGCGGCGTCGGTGAGCTTAAATTTCGCTGCTATTTCGGAGGGCAGGAATTCCCTCCGGGCTATCGACATGAAAAACGCCCCGGTGAAACCGGGGCGTTTTCGCATTCTTGATGGAAGCGTCTTTGAATCATAGACTGTAGTACATGTCGAACTCGACCGGGTGGGTGCTCATCCGCAGACGGGTGACTTCTTCCATCTTCAGCTCGATGTAGGCGTCGATCATGTCATCGGTGAACACGCCGCCAGCCTTGAGGAACTCACGGTCTTCGTCCAGCGCCTTGAGTGCCTCGTCGAAAGAGAAGGCAACCTTAGGGATGTTGGCTTCCTCTTCCGGCGGCAGATCGTACAGGTTCTTGTCCATCGCGTCACCTGGATGGATCTTGTTGAGGATGCCGTCCAGACCTGCCATCAGCATCGAGGCGAAGGCGAAGTACGGGTTGGCAGTCGAATCGGGGAAACGCACCTCGATGCGCCGTGCCTTCGGATTGGCGATGAAGGGTACGCGAACCGAGGCGGAGCGATTACGGGCCGAGTAGGCCAGCATCACTGGGGCTTCGAACCCTGGGACCAGGCGCTTGTAGCTGTTGGTGGAGGCGTTGGTAAAGGCGTTGATGGCGCGGGCGTGCTTCAAGATGCCGCCGATATAGAACAGAGCAGTTTCGGATAGCCCGCCGTACATGTCACCGGTGAAGATGTTCTGCCCATCCTTGGCCAGGGACTGGTGCACGTGCATGCCGTTGCCGTTGTCACCAACCAGGGGTTTGGGCATGAAGGTAGCGGTCTTGCCGAAAGCGTGGGCGACGTTCTGTACCACGTATTTCAGGATCAGCACTTCATCGGCCTTTTTGACCAGGGTGTTGCAACCGACGCCGATTTCACACTGACCCGCGGTAGCCACCTCGTGATGATGGACCTCGGTCGTCAGTCCCATTTCCTCCAAGGTTTCGCACATCGCTGAGCGGATGTCCTGTAGGGAATCGACCGGAGGGACCGGGAAATACCCACCCTTGGGGCCAGGGCGGTGGCCGATGTTGCCGCCTTCGTAAACCTTTTCGGTATTCCAGCTGGCCTCGTCGGAATCGACCTGGTAGAAGCAGCGGTGGATGTCGGCGGCCCAGCGGGCGTCGTCGAAGATGAAGAATTCATTTTCCGGGCCGAACAGTGCGGTATCGGCGATACCGGTGGATTTCATATAGGCTTCGGCGCGATGGGCCAGGGAGCGCGGGCAGCGTTCGTAACCTTCCATGGTGGCAGGTTCGACGATGTCGCAGCGCAGAATCAGGGTGGGGGCTTCGAAGAAAGGGTCTTCCACAGCGGTTTCAGGATCCGGCATCAGGATCATGTCGGACTCCTGAATCCCTTTCCAGCCGGCGATCGAAGAGCCATCGAACATCTTGCCGTTTTCGAAGAAATCTTCGTCGATGGTGTGGGATGGTACTGTGACGTGCTGTTCCTTGCCTTTGGTGTCGGCAAAGCGCAGATCGACGAATTCGATTTCCTTGTCTTTTATTATTTCTAATACCTTGTCAGCGGACATTCTGTTACCTCATTGATGATGTAAATACACTTTTCATTGCCCATATAAGCACATAGTGTGCCGGTTTCAGGTGCAAGTTTATCGTCCTTGATACTGGATATATGCACTATTATGGTGCGTGATGATCCTCCATAGTGCGCCTGGATTCGTCGGCGGTAAAAAAAACCTGAATCGAACGAATAAAGTTAAACGGTTTGGCCGCCTCGCGCAATTGGCGGATGATTTTTTTTGCCGGAAGTGCTTCAGAAATGACTTCGAGAGGAAGAAAGACTTCCACGTCGATTTTGCCCTTCAGGTAATGCAGGGTAATGCGATTGATCTTTCTTGCATAGGGCAGGTGGCGCCAGGCCTGGGTCAATTGTTCGATCACCTGGGAGCGTAAAGGCAGTCCCTGGGTGACTTGGTCGATGTCACGTTCGGCGTCGATGTGGACGGTCACATCGGTCACTTCCTCGAATTCTTCCAGCAACCTGTCACGGACCTTGTCGGCGATGGCGTGGCCTTCCGAAACCGAGATGCCCGGATGGACCTGGATGTGGACGTCCACCAGGGCCTCGCCTGCCATCCTGCGGGTGCGTAGCGAATGCAGGGATTCGACGCCTTCGGTTTGCTGGATGGCCTGCTCGATCTGTCTGACCCGATGGGAAGGCAGCGCCGTGTCGACCAGTTCGCGGGTGCTTTCCAGTACCAGGTGCAGTCCGATCCTGGCGATCATCAAGCCAACCACGATGGCTGCGACTGCGTCGGCGAAGTGATAACCAGAAATGGCGCCTATCACCCCGATCAGCACCACGATCGAAGAGACTGCATCGCTGCGGTGATGCCAGGCATTGGCCTGCAGCAGTTTGGAACGGGTCCGTCTGGCCACATGGATGGTGTACTGATACATCGCCTCCTTGGTCAGGATGGAGATGGCTGCGGCGATCACGACCCAGTGATGCGGGACCAATAGTGGCGCTTCCCCTTGCAATCTTTGGGCAGCATCCCAGACGATGCCTGCAGCCACCACGGCAAGAAACATCCCCAGGATGACCGTAGCGATGGTCTCGAATCTTCCATGGCCATAAGGATGGGCTTCGTCGGCGCCGTGGCCGGCAACCCGGAAGATCACCAGTACCAGCAAATCGGTGACCAGATCGGAGAAGGAATGGATGCCGTCGACGATCAGGGCCTGGGAGTGGCCATAATAGCCAGCCACCACCTTCCCTATGGCCAGCAGCAGGTTGAACAGTCCCCCCACCAGGGTGACCCGTTGCTTGGCGCGTGTCTGCTCGGAGCGGATCGAATCGGTGTTCACTGGCCGACTTTTAGTCTGATGTGGTATTCGTTGCCTTCGTTCCAGCTTTCCACTATGAAATGTCCATTGATACGGCACCAGGCTGGAATGTCCTGCATCACTCCCGGATCGGTGCCGATCAGTTCCACTTCGGTTGCTGGAGGCAGGGTCTTGACCACATCCTGAAGGCGGATCACCGGCAGGGGGCAAAGGAGTCCCCGGGCATCCACGATGGTTCGATTCATAGCATCCATTCCGGTGGGATTTCGTGGGGTTTGAGAGGGGAGACGGTCAGCAGGATTTCGTGGAGACCTCTGACCGCCCTGACCTCAACGGCCTCAGAATCACGTCCCTGGCTATAGCGGGCGACGATGCGGGCAGCCAGTTCGAGTTCCTCGTCTGAGAGATCACCGTCTATCAGGGTCAGGGGGCCGCCGTGACTGACGGTCTGCAGATGGGGAAAGCGGTTTTTGTATCCCTGGAGAAACCGGCCTTCTCCTTCTTCGCGGGCGACGATCAGTTTGAAATGGGGGCGGGGGCGGATGTGCCGGCCAACCTTGAGCAGCATGATGTCGTCCAGTTCGTAGCGTTTCTCGCCCCGGGTCTGCCACAGGTCCGCCAGTTTGCGCGAGTAGTTTTCGTCGGTGAGAAAGCAGCACCCCCCTGCCGGTTGGGCGTAATCCTCCAAGCCCAGTTGTTTTGCCAGCTCCATCTGGGGTTTTCTGGTGCGTCCGGAGAAACCGTAGAGTTTTTCCCGGTCCACCCAGCCTTCCCTTTCCGGCAGGGTAGGTGGAAGGTTCCGGGCGCAAAGGGGACGCAGCAGCCGGTCGTCGGCACCGGATTCGCGCGCCACCACCGGCATGGTGTCCTTGCGCTGGGATTTGGGGCGCTGGCCGATCACTTCGCCGGTGATGATGAAGTCGAATCCATTGTCGTTCATCCACTGCCTTGCCTTCCCCACCATGAAGATCTTGCAGTCCAGGCAGGGGTTGAGGTTGGCGCCATATCCATGTTTGGGATTGACCACCACCTCTTTGTATTCCTCGATGATGTCGATGATATGGAGCTTGATGCCCAGTTGTTCCGCTACCCATAGTGCGTTGTTGCGTTTGGGTTTGGCCTGGTCGCGTTTGCGGATGGCATGGGTGTGGCCTTCGACGCAGAAACCGGTGAAGAAGTTGATGCCTTCCACCTGTATGCCCTGTTCCATGATCACCTTGGCGGCGAGCATCGAGTCCAATCCACCTGAGATCAGGGCGACTGCTTTGCGTTGATGAGCTGTCATGAATATTGGGATGGTTTCAATGGATGGGCAATTATACCGGCATTTGCCTTGTCGTTGCCGGGCGGTTTTTCGGGCCTGATTCAGACGATGGCCGAATGCCCGCCGCGGCGAGGATCACCGAAACCTTCCAAGCCGGAAGGGTTGCGGCTTGCAGCATGGACACCACCAAAAAACAGGTTGATATCGGGCCAGAGATGGTGGTTGGGGTACAGCGAAAACAGGCGGGTCAGCGTCTCCTCGGGAAAGCCTGCTTCCACACTGAGAAGCTTATTTTCGAAATGAAGTCTGGGGGCGGCGATGGCCTGTTCGAGGGGCATGGTGAAATCAATCAGATTGATCAGTACCTGGAGGATGGCGGTACGGAGGCGGTTCGAGCCTCCCGAGCCCAAAGAGACGATCTGGTCTCCCATGAAAGCCAAAGTGGGGGCCATCATGGAGGTCATCCGTCTGTCGGTTGGCCAGAGATTGAAACCGTGGGGGTTGAGGTCTTCCTCACCGAGCATGTTGTTGAGCATGATGCCCGTTCCGGGAATCAAATAGCCACAGCCTTCACCGTTGCTGGTGGTCAGGCTGGCGCAATTGCCTTCCCGGTCGATCACGCTGATGTGGGTGGTACCCCGGCGGCATAAGGAGTGATCGGTCAGGCGTTGCAGGTAGGATTGCAGGATGGGCGGTGACAGCAAAGGTGGGGTGCCTTGTTCGTGGGTCTCGTCGAGGCCGGTATCGCTTCTGGCCTGCTGGGTGATCTGCTGGGCCCTGGTGAGTAGTTCCAGATGCTCGATGCTGCCGAATCCGGTTTCAGGCAGGCTGCAATGCTCCAAAAGCTTCAGGGCGAAGGCGATCAGGAATCCACCGGAACTGGGGGGAGGGTTGGTCAGAATCCGGTTGCCCCGGTAATGGAACGAAAGGGGGCGGCGTTCGATCACCCGGTATTCTGAAAGGTCCCGGTCTGTCAACAGGCCGCCATTGGCGCATAGGGACACTATTCTGGTGGCGATATCTCCTCGATAGAACAGCTCTTCACCTTCCCTGGCCAACGCCTCGATGGAGGCCGCCAGTTCCGGCTGGATCAAAAGGTCGCCTTCCTGAACCAGAAGTTCGGGGTTGGAGGGGCTTCGGTAGGTGGTGAAAGTCTGTTCCCTGGCCCGATAGATCGGGGCAACAATGTCGAAGATATAAGCCTGAAAGGCATTGACCTTCACTCCGCGTTGGGCGAAGTCGACGGCCGGCTGGGCTACCGTGGTCAGGGGCAGGCGGCCCAGTTCTCGTTGGACGGTCCACAGTCCCTTGACCACGCCCGGGGTGGCGATCGATCCCAGGCCGATATGGAATTGTTGGCAGGTGGTGCCAAAATCGGCGGTAATGGGAAAGAAATCGATGGATTCCGGCGGCAGATGCCGTTTTGGGGTCTGGACGAAGAAGTCATAGAGGCGTTGCGAACCATGGGTATGGGTCAAAAGGTATCCACCGCCTCCCAGTGAAGCGAGAACGGGTTCGGTGACGCAGGCTGCCAGATGGGCAGCGACGACGGCATCGAAGGCGTTGCCTCCTGCCTCCAGGATTAGCATGGCAGCTTCCACGGTTTTGGGGTGGCCGGCGGCCACTACGCCTTTGGGGCAATGTTTCACGGCAAGGCTTATTGTTGGCTAAACATCATAGTATAAGGAAAAGTCCGTGCCTGATGGGAGCCAGGTTTTTGGTCCTCAGGGCTCCGTCATCTATTCAAGCTGGGGCAGGTGGTCTGCTTGGAAAAAACGCCGTGAATACTTTCCTGTAGGCTCCACGCCGGCTTCCCTGCCGGCGAGGCTTTCGAATCAGACCACCTGCCCCTTCATCCAATCCTTTACGTGTTTAAATGATGTGGTCCCGTTTTGGCCCTTGAGGGGAGTTGTGATATGTTTTCGTTGTCGTGCCGGCTTGATCTATGTGAGGAAGGCGAGGGATGACTGCATGCGTGACGAGAATTGGACAGGGGTAAGACTGATCTGTATTTCAAAGGTGGCACGGAAATGGAGGAAGACTTGAAAGCCAAATGCGGTCTGGTGTCCGTTCAGGTGGAGCGATGAACCGGAGTCGCTTTCTGTGGATGGCCACTTTGTTCGAGGGCAGTCTGATCGTGGTTGCCTATGGGATCAGTTGGTTGGCAGGGGGCGATCCTCTGTCGTTTCTCGATTTTAACCGGGAGGCTATCGGTTTGGGCCTGCTGGGGACCTTGCCTTTGTTGCTGTTTTTTGGGGTGACTTATCGTCTTTCCGTTCCCCAATTACGCGACATCAGGCGTCTTTTGATCGATACCCTGGGGCCTTTGTTGGCCTCCTGTCGCTGGTATGAACTGGTCTATGTGGCATTCCTGGCCGGTGTGAGTGAGGAAATCCTCTTTCGTGGCGTCCTGCAGCCTTTGTTTGAGTCGCTGTGGGGCTGGTTGCCTGGTCTATTGCTCAGTAACGTACTGTTTGGTCTCGCGCACTCGATCACCCCCTTATATGCTTTGCTGGCGGCGCTGACCGGGGCTTATCTGGGTTGGATCATGGGGATCGGTGGGGAAAGAAACCTGCTGGTGCCGATCCTGGTGCACTCAGTCTATGACCTAGCCGCATTTGCCATCGTGGTGACCGCTTACCGCGCAGAAAAATCTGCCTGAATTTCCCCCCTTTTTTTTCTTTTGACCGTCTCGTAAGGCCATTATTGGCATGAATGCCGCTCAAATGTGGTTTTTTAGCTATTTTTTGTGGCTAAAAAGCACCCTTGACGCATGGGTTTTCCCTACCTATAGTTCAGGAAAAATGTGGGGATGAGTGGGTTGTTGTGGGGAATCGGTTTCGCGGTATTCATTCGCTGAATCTAGATGGCAAGGGTCGCCTGGCGGTGCCATCCCGCTACCGGGAATCCCTTCAAACCGAGCACAATGGCCAAGTCATCGTGACCATTGGAATCGATAATCGGTGTTTGTGGTTCTATCCCTTGTTGCACTGGCAAACGCTTGAAGAGCAGTTGTTATCCCTACCCAGTCTGAACAAAAAAACCAGGCGGTTACAGCGCCTTCTAATCGGCCATGCCAGTGAATGTCAATTGGATGGACAAGGGCGTATCCTGTTGAGTTCTCCCTTGCGTAAATTTGCCGGGATCGACAAAAACGTGGTGATGATAGGCGTGGGGGAGAAGTTCGAGATTTGGGACGAAGAAAGTTGGGAAATTCGCCGAAACCTTTGGGTAGAAGAAGAAGTCCTTGAAGATCTTGACGACCTGCCCGATTTGAACTCATTGAGAATTTGATAATGGACGCCATGGTACATTTGCCTGTCATGATGGAAGAAGTGATCGCCGCCCTGAATGTGCGCGATGCTGGCAGGTATATCGATTGCACTTTTGGTCGTGGTGGTCACAGCCAGGCTATTCTGGAGCGCCTGGGGCCTGATGGACAATTGGTCGCTCTGGACCAGGATCCAGGGGCCATTGATTCTGTCGAGGCCAGCACTCTTGCCACCGACCCTCGCTTCAAACTGGTCCATGCAAATTTCAGAG
>JALVSV010000521.1 GCA_027024125.1 Methylothermaceae bacterium
GATCGTCACCTTTGTGGGATTGAGCATCCGCCGTCTGGATAACGACAGGCTGCAAAAATGAAGATCGATCGCAAACTTCATCAACAGATCCGACTGCAAAACTTCCTGTTCACCCTGTTGTTCCTGGTCCTGATTGGCTTGTTGGGGTGGTTGTCGCAACGTTACTTCACCGAATGGGACTGGACAGCGGCTGGCCGCCATAGCCTTTCCGAAGCCAGCCGCAGGACTCTCGACACCTTGAAACATCCGATCAGGATCACTGTTTATGCCCGGGAGAACAACGAACTGAGACAGCGCATTCGCGATCTGCTCACTCCTTATCAGCACTACAAACAGGATCTGGAAGTGGTCTTCGTCAACCCGGACCTGCACCCGGACAAGGTGCGTGAACTGGGCATCACTCTCGATGGTGAACTGGTGATCGAATACCAGGGTCGCAGAGAAAAGATCCATGACCTGAGCGAACAGGGACTGACCAACGCTCTGTTGCGGCTGGCCCAGGGTCAGGAACTGAAAATCGTGTTTTTGCAGGGCCATGGGGAACGGAATCCGCTAGGGGATGCCAACTTCGATCTGGGACAGTTTGGTCATACCTTGCAACAACGGGGAATGGCAGTGGAAA
Organism: Methylothermaceae bacterium; assembly: GCA_027024125.1. Taxonomy (GTDB): domain Bacteria; phylum Pseudomonadota; class Gammaproteobacteria; order Methylococcales; family Methylothermaceae; genus Methylohalobius. The sequence goes on from JALVSV010000521.1 coordinate 623, forward strand.
CCTGGAATCTGGGCAAACAGTCCTCCCTGCCGGAAAACACCACGCTCCTGGTGATCGCCAGTCCAAAGGTGCCCTATCTACCAGGTGAAGTCGCTGTCATTAAAGACTATCTGAAAAAAGGCGGAAACCTGCTGTGGTTGACCGAACCAGGTACTCCCAAGGGGCTTCAGGCATTGGCGAAATTCTTGGAAATTCGTTTCCTTCCCGGAGTGATCGTCGATACGACCGCAGGTGTCCTTGGCATTGACGACCCCACCTTCGTTGTGATTGCCCAGTATCCTGTGAATCCCTTGACCCGGGATTTTGATATGCTGACCCTGTACCCTCAGGCAAAGGCCCTGGAGAGCATCGAAGAAAACACATTTTCGGCTGCCCCTTTTCTACAAACCCAACCAAGATCATGGACCGAGACGGGGCCTGTCACTGGGGAAATCCGCTTCGACCCTGACCAAGGTGAAAAGGAAGGCCCACTGACCTTGGGGATCATATTGACCCGAATGACCGAAAAAGATCCAGAGAACAAAGCCAGCCAGCAGAGGATTGTGATCATCGGTGATGGAGACTTTCTTTCCAACAGTTACCTCGGCAATGGAGGCAACCTCGATCTAGGCCTCAACGTCATACAGTGGTTGAGCCACAACGACCAGTTGATCGACATCCCGGCCAAAACGAACCCTGACACCCGGCTGGAGCTCTCGGATCTGACGCTGGCCCTGATTGCACTCGTATTTCTCGTGTTGCTGCCCCTGACCTTGTTTGGGTGCGGCATGTTGATATGGTGGCGCAGGAGACGCGCATGACCATGCGTGGAATGTGGCGGGTCATCGGAGTGTTGTTCTTCCTGGTTGCGACCCTGGGAGGGTGGATCCTATGGCTGCAAAACATCCCAGAACCCATAGAACCCTCTCTTTCCGATCTGGACCCACAGACGATTCAAAACATTGTCGTTGAGCGCCCCGATGACAAAATGATCTTCACACGTCAGACACAAGGCTGGATCATGACAAAGCCTTTTCGGGCCCGTGCCGATACCTACCATATTGAGCAGGTGACAGCACTTCCCAGGCAAACGAGCCACGCCCGGTACCAGATCGACAGCAACCAACTGGCTCAATTCGAATTGTCACCACCCCGTATTACGGTCTGGTTGGATGACACCGAATTCCGCTTCGGGATGCAGAACCCAATAGATTTTCGACGCTACGTTCAAGTCAATGGCGGACCTGTACACCTCATCGACGACACACTGATGACATTACTGAATGCCCCGGCAACAAGCTGGATCGACTCCAAATTACTACCTCCCTCCGCCATTCAAACACTCGATTTGCCGGATTGGCATGTCTCTTTATCGGAAAAAGGCGCCTGGACATCCAAGCCCGAGGCAGACGAAAAAGCCCTGCGGGAGCTTGTGAATGCCTGGCGTAATGCCCGGGCCATCCAGATATCGCCTTTCACCGGGAAGGTACCTCCCCAATCCCCAGTCATCAAAATCCAACTTGAAGATGCCACTATTGAATTGATCCTGCTGCAACAAGAACCCGAATTGATCTTGTTACGGCCTGATCTGAAGCTGCGTTATCACTTCTATGGTGAAATTGGCCGCAGGCTGCTTGGCCCAAAGAAGGCGGCTGTCGATTCCCCTGATGCCTGAACTTCCCGAGGTCGAGACAACCCGCCGAGGGCTGGCCCCCCATCTGCAAAAACGCATCATTACCCATCTCGATATCCGTCAACCCAAACTGCGCTGGCCGGTTCCCATGGATCTGGACAGGCATCTATGCCAAATGAAAATTCACCGGATCCGGCGACGCGGGAAATATCTCCTGCTGGAGACTGGCAATGGCTCTCTGATCATACACCTGGGTATGTCTGGCAGCCTCAGAATCGCAGGCCCTGACTCTGCTGGGCTGGGCAAACATGACCATGTGGTTTTTCATCTCGACAACCACAGACGGTTGATCTTTCACGATCCAAGACGGTTCGGTGCGCTGTTATGGACCGACGCCCCTCCAGAAGAACATCCCTTGCTGAGACCTTTAGGG
>JALVSV010000522.1 GCA_027024125.1 Methylothermaceae bacterium
TGTATCTCGCTCAGGATCGCCTCCCGTAATGCCTGCTTACCCTGAACAGTCTTGAGGTCTTGAGGTTTGTACCTGCCCAGCAACAGCAGAAGATTGTTACGTATCATTGGCGCATGTTTCTGCAGCGCCTCGATCGAGTCTTCATCATAAGCCAAGACGCTGAATTCGATCTGCATCAGGCGTGCCCCGCTTCCCTTGGGGAAATTGACTAATAAGGGCTCGAATTGATGGAAATGAGCTTCTCTGGTATTGGATTTTTCATCCACCTCCTCTTCCCCGGCAGCCACATCCTCTGAGGACTCCCCGTTACCGAAAGGCAGCATCCCCATGAAATACATCCCGGCCCCCGCCCCAACCAGCAGCAACCCAATGACTGCTCCCAGGATGATCCATTTCTTCGGGGATTTTTTTTCCTCCCCCAAATCCAGATCTTCGTTTTCCGCCATGACATTCACCTCCTACAGCGATATAAGCAATAGCCAGGCCAATTTTTTTGCCCTTTTCATTCAAAGTGTTGGATAATCCTTTCTTGCCACCCCACTTAATCAACCCTACCAGTGACAAATATCTGTCGCCTTTTTTCGTTGGGTTTTCTGCAATACTAGGAACATGGTGAATGAGAGGTATTCTGGAGACGCTATGAATGAACGACCCACAGGGCGGCAACCCCCCATCCGTATTCTGGTGGTGGAGGACGACGAAATTTCCAGGATTTGCCTTGCCGCCCTATTGGCACAGATGGGGTTCGACGTGGAGCAGGCGGAGACTGGCGGACAGGCGGTCGATCTCATACAGGCCCAATCCTTCGATCTCGTATTGATGGACCTTCATTTGCCTGATGGCTCGGGAGAGGAGATTCTGCAGGCATTCCAGGCTTTGGATACACCATTGCCTCCGGTCTTTGCGGTGACGACTCGAGTCACACCGGAAAGATCTGCAGAACTGTTGAAGGCAGGCTTTGCGGATTACTTGCTCAAACCGGTATCTGCCGAAACACTGGGGTCTAAAGTCACTCGCTTGAGGGGACAGGCCGGCCTGTTGGAATTGTCTCAACAAATCGCCGACCATCTGCAATATGCCCTTCCACTCGGGGTCACCTTGGTGAAAAAGTTATTGGCAGAGTTGCCAGAGCAGCTGGGAGCCATTGAATCGGATATCGTCGCCGGTCACCTGGAGAAGGCGACAGCAATCGTCCATAAAATGAATGGGGCCGCAGGATTCATCGGCCTGGGCGAATTACAACGAAAGGCCAATAGCATGGAAGAGGCCTTACTGTGTCAGAATGAGGCTGTTTTACAGTCCGCCTGGGATAGCCTGAAAAAAGAGGCCCAACGCCTGCTGGCACTGGGCCCGGAATTGCTGGATCTACTCTCTCAGGATGCCAATCTCAATTTGTCCAACAAGGCCTGAGCTTCTTGCTTTTGGTTCTCATTCCCCCGTTCCAGGATTTCTTCCAGGATGTCTCTGGCAGCATCGACATCTTCCATATCCACATAGGCGCGCGCCAAATCGAGCTTGGTGTCCAACTCGTCCATATCGGTCAAGTCAAACTCTTCTCCAGACAATGTCTCCTGTTGCGTTGGCACGTCTTCTGCGGCATCCTGTTGTTCAGTTGTTGCCGCCGATTCCTGAGAGAACGTGGTAAATTCCAAACCGTTATCGAAATCTTGCGGTTGCTCCTTCGGATCTTCCACAAGACTTTCTTCTCCTTCCGTATCAAGATTCAGGTCGCCCAGATCAAAATCCAGTGAGTGATCCGTTTCTTCCACTCGCTCAGTTTCCAGAGATTCATCCCCGGAAACATTGGAATCTGGAAAACCTTGCTCATGCTCACCTGTCTGGCCAACCTGGTTGAAATCCAGATCGAACAGGTCTTCCTCCGACGACTCTTTCTCCTTGTCCAAATCAACGAATTGGTGTTCATCCGGAGCCGGATCCTCATTTACTAAAGGATCATGCGATGCTGCCGGGTCGCTTTCCTGGCCAGACGACTCCCCAGGCACGAAGAGAGACGAGTCAGGGCAAAGTTCCCGCCCCATTTCCACGACTTTCCCCCAGAATTCTGCATTTGTGCTGGCGCCTGCCTCCTTGAGTTCCTTGGCAAAAGCCTCAAATTGAGGCCCGGCTTCATTCGCATAATAGATTTCCAGCAATTTCAGGCGCAGCTCTGGATTCTCTGGTGCATCCTCCAGCGCATGCTTGATTAATTCCTCAGCCTGCTGATAACGGCCATAGGCCAAATAGACGTCTGCCTCCGCAATGGGATCGACTGCATCGTTCTCAGTCTCCAGGATATCGAAATCACTGGGCGTGAATTCACTGAGGAAGGAACTCTCAGCCACTTCCACACCAGCGGTGGATGTGATCGAGCTTGGAATGGGTTCACTCGAGGTGGTGTGAAAGGATGTGTCCTGTTCCTTTTCCTCCATTTCCGCCAGCAGACTGTCTGCCTGCACGCCGGCTTCCTGGCGGCGGCGCCAGACCATCCAGCCAGCCACTCCCAACAGGAACAGACCGCCACCGCCTATACCGACGAACAGAGGTTCATCGAGGAGAGATGACAAAAGCGAAGGTTCGGTTTCCTTTTCTGCCACTGGCCGTCGTGGTTTGGGTGTTTTGGCTTTTGGGGTTGGTTTTGCTTTTGGGGTTGGTTTGGCTTTGGCCTTG
>JALVSV010000523.1:0-993 GCA_027024125.1 Methylothermaceae bacterium
CTCCCAAGCAGCCAGGCTCCCGAAGATAAATCCCCGGGCTTCCATGCCTGCCACCAGGGTGATAGGGGCGCCCACAAAGGGGTGAATAAGATGATGTACTGCCAAGCGTAGTGCGGCAGGGTCCTTGACCAGGGGGGTGATGTCCTTGAACAGGATACCGGCACGGGGAAAGTCGGGAACGTCGCGGATCTTTTCCCCTAGGGTATGTTGCCATTCGTTCATGCGATTACCTTGAACTTCTGATCCTGTTGCAGGAAATGCTCGATGTTACGATAGATCCCGTCGGTATCCAGTTCTGCCTCGCTCAACAATTCCTCACGGCTGCCGTGTTCAATGTAGCGATCCGGCAGCCCAAGGTTGAGTATAGGCAGCAGTTTGCCAATAGAGATCAGGTATTCGTTGACCGCACTGCCGGCCCCGCCTTTGACGGTGTTTTCCTCTACTGTCACCAGGTATTGGTGTTGGCTGGCCAGTCTTAGAATCAAATCTTCGTCCAGCGGCTTGACAAAGCGCATATTGACCACGGTGGCATCCAGCAGTTCACCTGCCTCAAGTGCTGGGGTCACCATCGATCCAAAGGCCAGTATGGCGATTTTCTTCCCCTGTCTGCGTATCTCCCCCTTGCCAATGGGCAAGGTGTCCAGGGCCCGTTCCGCCATGGTGCCCGGACCGGTTCCCCGGGGATAACGCACCGCGGCCGGCCCGTTGTGGGCGAGACCTGTGGTAAGCATCTTGCGACATTCGTTTTCATCGGCCGGTGCCATGATGACCATATTGGGGATGCAGCGCAGGAAACTGATGTCGAAACTTCCAGCGTGAGTAGGACCGTCCGGTCCAACCAGACCAGCGCGGTCGATTGCAAAAAGTACCGGCAGGTTCTGTAGGTCCACATCATGAATCAGCTGATCGTAGCCACGCTGCAGGAAGGTCGAATAGATGGCCACGACGGGTTTGAGTCCTTCGCAGGCCATCCCGGCTGCCAGAGTCACCGCA
>JALVSV010000523.1:1003-6689 GCA_027024125.1 Methylothermaceae bacterium
GGGTAATGCCGACCGGTTTGGGGTCGTGCTCCGCCATGTCGCAGAGCCATTGGCCGAAGACCTCCGTGTAGGTGAGCCCTTTGCTTGGGGGCTTGTTCATGGTGTCCTTACGGGGATCGAAAGGTGATACGCCGTGATAGGTGACCGGGTCTCTCTCGGCAGGCAGATACCCCTTGCCCTTTTTGGTGATGACATGTAAGAGTTGCGGCCCGGTAAGTTCGCGGATGTTATGCAGGGTGTTCAGCAGGGTTTCCAGATCGTGGCCATCGATGGGGCCGATGTAATTGAACCCCAGTTCCTCGAACAGCGTGCCCGGAGCCACCATTCCCTTGACGTGTTCTTCGGCGCGCCGGGCGATTTCCCACACTTCCGGCACTCGTTGGAAGATCTGTTTGCTGCCTTCTCGAACCGTGGTATACAATTTGCTGGAAAGAATCTTGGCCAGATAGTTGGTCATTGCTCCCACGTTGGGAGAGATGGACATTTCGTTGTCGTTTAGAATGACCAGGAGATTCGCATCCAGGGATCCCGCGTGATTGAGCGCCTCGAATGCCTGTCCTCCGGTCAGTCCGCCGTCGCCAATGATGGCCACCGAGCGTTGATCGCGATCAGACAGTGAAGCTGCAATGGCCATTCCCAGGGCCGCTGATATCGACGTGCTGGAATGACCCACACCAAAAGCGTCGTAGGGGCTTTCGCTCCGTTTCGGGAAGGGGGTCAACCCCCCACGTTTGCGTATCGTAGGGAGCTGTTCCCGCCGTCCGGTGAGGATCTTGTGGGGATAGGCCTGATGACCCACATCCCAGATCAGACGGTCGTGAGGTGTGTTGTAGATATAATGAAGGGCGATGGTCAGTTCCACCGTGCCCAGCCCTGCCGCCAGGTGTCCACCCGATCTGCTGACGCTTTCCAACAGGTAATGACGAACTTCCTCAGCGATTTTGGGCAGTTCCTTTTTATCCAGTTGGCGCAGATCTTCCGGGGAATTGATTTGGTTGAGTAAAGGGTAACGTGTTTGATCGATCATAAGACTTGCTGTTGGGCGGTCGGGGATTGGCTAATTTGACACTGACTGTGGCCATTATCCAACGCACCTGAGTGGGGCGCAAGGGTTTATCTTATTGTGGATTCAAATGATGGCCAGGTAAAGCCCCGGGTCAGGGATTGTTTCTCCGTTCCAGGGTGATGCCCAGAATTTCGAGGGCGATGGCGATCAGGATCATGATGACCCCGGACCAAACCTCGGGGGCCAGCCACAGCATAAGTGCGCCGACAATGATGAGTGTACTGCCCAGGATGCGCCTGTGTAAGGTACGCTTCAGCATCAGATCCCTACCCATTTCGTGTGGAAAAAAACATTCTACCCTGTTTCGCCCAGGTCGCCAGCATAATCGATTACTTGCAGTTTGTTGGGCTTTTCGCGACTATTTAGCAGACTTAACTAAAATGACAGGAGTGGGACAATGAGCAAAGAGAATTCTCAGGGACCTGAAGCCGATAAAACGGCCGAACACCAAGAGGACCGAACAACTCAAGAGGCGATCGAACAACTCCAATCCTCCGTACAGGAAGCGGTTGAAAGTTCTGAAGATGTACAGGAGAAGATCCGTCGATTGACTGTGGATGCTTTGGCCGAAGGGAAACTCGATACTGAGGAAATCAGGTCGGTCATCAAGGCGGTGATTGAGGGGGCCAGTACAGGAATCGAGAAACACGGGCCTCATGCCCGCCAAGCCCTGGAAGAGGCCATGCGGGGTCTTGAAGAGGGGTTGATCAAGGCAGCCGAAGCATCGAAACTGGCCCTGGAAGAGGCTGCCAGCAGGGCGGAAGAATTTGCCGAGCAGGATGTGAAACAAGCGTTCGACCAGTTGGTCGAATTGGAAAAAATGTATGTGGAGACCTTGACCGAGGTGGCTCGTAAAGGGGGGGAACAGGCCAATCAGATTCTTGAGGATTTGGCTACTCACGCCAGAAACAGCGGAACAGCAGTCGGGGAATACATGTCCGAAGTCATGACCACGTTACCTGGTAAGTTGCAGGAAGCAGGTGAGTGGGGGCTCAAGGCGGGGATAGAGACCACCCGCTCTGCTGGTGCGCAACTTGCCTCCATTGCCAGTGGCTTTTTGGCGGGAATCGCCGAGGCTTTGGAAAAACAGTCGAAGAAACTCAAGCAGGACGAGACCGATCAAGGTTGATGTTGTGGGAAGCCATCAGCGCCGTCCATGATCTCGGTCGGGTATACGATCTGGCGGTCATTCTGGTGCGCTATGGCTTTGCCGGATTCGTGCGCCGGATCGGTTTGGCTCATGCCTTCGAGCAGGCGGGCAGGGCACTGCATCTCAAGGGAGTAGAGGAGCTGGTGCAGCTCAATACCCCCCAGCGGATACGCCGCTCGCTGGAGGAAATGGGGCCCACATTCATCAAGTTGGGACAGATTCTTGCCACCAGGGTGGATCTGTTCCCACCGGACTGGATAGCCGAATTTGAAAAACTGCAGGACCAGGTGCCCCCATTGCCTTTCGAGCGTCTGCAGGCGCAGCTCGAGAAGGATCTGGGTGCTCCGGTAGACAAAGTATTCGCCGAATTCAACCGCGAAGCGCTTGCTGCGGCATCCATCGCCCAGGTCCACCGTGCCAGGTTGTTCAGTGGTGAGCAGGTCATTATCAAGATACGCCGCCCCGGGATCACCGAAATCGTCGAGGCCGATCTCAGGCTGCTGGAGCGTCTTGCCCGTATCGTCGAAAGCGAGATCAAGGAGTTGCGACGCTATCGTCCGGTGGAGATTGTGCATCAGTTTGCTTTTTCCCTGCGGCGCGAGATGGACCTCGAAAACGAAGCACGCAACGCCGAACGTATGGCTGGCAATTTCGCCAGCAATCCATGGATCGTGGTGCCCATGATGTACTGGGAATGGTGCTGCGAGCGTCTCAATGTGCAGGAATACATCGATGGAATCCCGGCACGCAAACTGCAACTGGCCGAGGCTGCTGGCCTCAATCGCAAGATTCTGGCTCGACGCGGTTGTGATGCGGTGCTCAAGATGATCCTCATCGATGGTTTCTTTCATGCCGATCCTCATCCTGGCAATCTGATCTTCCTTCCAGGAAACCGGATCGCTTTCATCGATTTCGGCATGGTGGGCCGTCTCTCTGAATCGCGTCGTTATCAAATCGTGGATTTGCTGGCAGCGGTGATCGATCGCGATGCCAAAACGGCGGTCACTGTGTTGCTCGATTGGGCTGGCGATGTCCATGTTGACGTGGATGCCTTGCTCATCGATGTGGATATTTTCATCGACACCTATCATGGGTTGCCCCTCAAACAGCTTAAGATAGCCAACATCCTCATTGACCTGACAACCCTGATGCGAAGTTACCAGTTGGTATTGCCACCGGATCTGGCACTCCTGTTCAAGGCGCTCTTGACCCTGGATGGCATGGGGCGTCAGGTGGACCCTGATTTCGACCTGATCGTAGCCGCGACGCCTCATGTACGCCGTGCGCTGTTTAACCGTTATCGTCCCGATATCTTATTCAAGCGTGGTTGGCGGACTGCCAGCGAGATGCTGGACGTTCTGGCTGCGTTTCCCTATGACATGCGGCGATTGATCAAGGCGCTCAAAGCCGGCACCCTGCGGTTCAATGTGGATGTCAGCCAGCTTGGCTATTTTGGTTGGATTATCGATCGGGCAGCCAGCCGTCTGGCCGTAGGGATGGTGACCTCGTCACTCATCATCGGCTCGGCAATCGTCATGACCGTGCCCGGAGGCCCCACCCTTTGGGGCCTGCCAATGCTTGGGGTGTTGGGTTTTGGGGGGGCTGCGATCGGGGGGGTGTGGCTGCTGATTTCGATCTGGCGCGGTGGCCACCTTCCCCATGGAGAGGAAGAATAAATGAACCCGGCTGGCGCCGGGTTCATTTAAGTGGCAGTGTGGAACTCTTAACCTGCCAGGTTGTAACCGAATACGGTGGCAGCCAGGATCAGATAACAGATCACCGCCACGCCGGCATGTGCCAGGAGCAGGCCCTTCTGTACTTGTCCGGTGGTATGCCTCTTATGGGCCGCCATGACGCCCAGAATGACGATGACCACCACCAGTGCAATATTGATATAAACGCGTTTGTCGCCTGCCAGGGCGGCACCTATGGCCAGCAGGGCACCCAACACTGCGATTCCTGCATGGGTCAGAACGATGGGTCGGGAAACCGGGTTGCCTCGAAACAGGTCGTAGGCCATCAATACACCTAACACGGCAACCAAGGTGAAAGCGGCCAGGGAAGAAGTTAGAAGTATCATTGTTCATATCCTCCGTTAGCAGAAAGCCAATCATTATTTTCTGACTGCATCATGACGATGCGCTTTAGAGTATACCCTTGTAATTCTGGTTGTTTTAGCCGAACAAGTATCGATTCCCCCAGGGCTCCGTCATCTATTCGGTCCCGGGGCAGGTGATCTGCTTCGAAAAACGCCGTGAATACTTTCTTGCTACGCAGTCCTGCTGCGCAAGAAAGCCCTGCCCAAACATCCCTGTCCGGGCGCTCGCCAAGCTGCGAAAGTCCACCGGACTTTCGGTCCGGCTCGCCCTTGTAGGCTCCACGCCGGCCTCCCTGCCGGCGAGGCTTTAGAAGCAGACCACCCGCCCCTTTACTCAATCCCTTAAGTGTTTAGATGACGTAGTCCTGTCGATTCCACCTATTTCAATTGAATTTGTAAGGGAAAAAGGTTTAGACTGCAAATGACCTCAACAATATGAGAGGAGGTGTGCCATGACTTTAGATGAATGTATCCAACACTGCCTGCAGTGTGCCATGGATTGCGAGATCTGCCTGGACAAGATGCTGGAGATCTATATGAGTGGGGAGTCTGGTTGTTGTGGAGGACAGCAGCATGCCCACAGTGAATGTCCCCGTTGCTGTCGCGAATGTCTGGAGGTCTGTCTGATGTGTGCCCAGGCCATGGCCCGGGGCAGCCGCTGGACCAAAGATATCTGTCGTTTATGCGCAGATATCTGTGAATGGTGTGCGGAAGAATGTGACAAACATGCTCACGATCATTGCAAGAAATGTGCTGAAAGCTGCCGCAAGTGCGCAGAAAGCTGCCGGCAGATGGCGGCCTGATTACAACTGATTCATTGAACGATTAGCCTGTAAGGTTTCAACAGCTCTGTCCAATTGCAAGTGGTTTGGGGATTCTGTCCGCAGGTGTCGTCAGCTGGGAATCTGCCTTCAACCCCCCATTAAGGGGTTTACGGCGTATTGAGGACAGAATTCCCGAACCACACAAGTTGCTTCAAATTCAGGGGAGAATTGGACGATAAAAAAAGCGGCCTTGTCGGCCGCCTTTTGTCCCGTGTGGAAGGAAATTCCATCCAGCAAAAGGATCATTCGTCCCCAGCCATGAATCCCAAAAGGTGCAGCAGGCTGGTAAACAGGTTGAACAAGGCGACGTAAAGAGTCACTGTCGCCAGGATGTAATTGGTTTCTCCCCCATGGATGATCTGGCTGGTTTGAAACAGAATCAGACCCGCCATCAACAGCACAAACATTGCCGATACCGCCAACGCCAACCCGGGCATCTGGAAGAAGAAGGCACCTAGTCCCGCCAGAAAGCCCACCAGGATCCCGGTAAACAGAAAACCGCCAAGGAAACTGAAATCGCGGCGTGAGAGCAGGGCGTAGGCCGACAT
>JALVSV010000523.1:6699-8155 GCA_027024125.1 Methylothermaceae bacterium
GCCAAGGGCTGCCATCACGATCTGATGCCCGTTGGGGATGAATTTAAGATACATGCTCAGGATCGGCCCCAGGGTCATCCCCATGAAACCGGTGAGCAGGAAGACGAATAGCAGTCCCCAAGCGCTGTTGCTGAACTTCTGGGTAAGAAACAACAGCCCGAAATATCCCACCAGGGTGATGATCATGCCAGGATGTGGCAGATTCAGGACCATTGAAATCCCGGCAGTAAATGCACTGAACAGTAGAGTCATAGCCAACAGGGCATAAGTGTTGCGAAGTACCTTGTTGGTTTCTACGGCCCGGGTTTGGGGTCTGCGCATGACGCGAACTTGATTCATATTGATTGACTCCAAAGGTGAATGAAAACAAATCTTTTTAATGATATACCGAATAGAGACAGATGAGTTCCAATTTTTTCCTGTTAGATACAGCTGATACCAGCAATTGATCCAGCGGCTCTGATGCATGGCCACCTCGTATCTTGTTTCAGCAGTTTTCATGGGAGGAACTGGAGGGAAAGAACTATTCTTGACCATGACGGTCAGGTAAAGGGATAATCCTGCGATCAATCCAGGAAAAGGAAAACCATGCCGTCGAATCAAGCACCAATCGAATTTACCGAGAGCGCAGCCAGCAAGGTTGCCGGCCTCATCGCTGAAGAGGAGAATCCCGATCTCAAGTTGAGGGTGTACATCACAGGAGGCGGATGTTCTGGCTTCCAGTACGGTTTCACCTTCGACGAAGAGGTGGCAGAGGACGATACCGTGATCGAGAAGAATGGCGTGATAGTGCTCATCGATTCCATGAGCATCCAGTACCTGGCCGGTGCCGAGATCGATTATAAGGAAGACCTGTCCGGTGCCCGCTTCGTGATTCGCAATCCCAATGCCCGGACCACTTGCGGTTGCGGCTCTTCTTTTTCCGTTTAGCCCGGATACACTCCGCCAAGGATGGTTGGTCGCTTCGCGCCTGTGACACCCGGCAGGTTGCCCGGTTGCCCTTCCATGGTCCGGTAGGCCAGCCAGGCAAAGGCGGTTGCCTCCACTCGGTCGGGATCGATGCCGTGTTGGGCAGTGGATTCCACGGTGCATCTGCACGTATCTGTCAGTAGTTCCATCAAAAAAGCGTTATGAACACCTCCTCCGCAAACAAGCAGTTTCTGGGGTGGCGGTTTAAGTTGACGGATCTGACTGGAGATGCTGATGGCTGTCAGATGGGTGAGGGTGGCCTGTATGTCTTGCGGGCGCTGGTCGGCAAAGAGCAGCAGATGGGACTCCAGCCATTTGGCACCGAAGTATTCAGGGCCGGTGCTCTTTGGGGGAGGGCTGGAAAAATAAGGGTCGGTCAGAAAGGATTGCAAGAGTTTGTCAATGCACCGTCCGCCTCTGGCCCATCCACCCCTCTCATCCCATGGTTTCCCTGTCTGCCTGGAAATCCACCTGTTTAGCAGGGTGT
>JALVSV010000524.1 GCA_027024125.1 Methylothermaceae bacterium
GCAGATCCTTCTCCACCTCTGATTTGGTGCGGCGCAACATGAAGGGAGCGATGCGACGCACCAGCCGCCTGCGAACATCCTCGTCACCATGTTTTTCCACCGGGGTACGGTACAGACGTTTGAACTGGTCCTCACTTCCCAGGAATCCGGGTATCAGGAAATCGAACAGCGACCACAACTCGCCCAAGTGATTTTCCAGGGGTGTGCCAGTGAGGCACAACTTGTGTTCGGCCTGCAACCGACGCAGCGCCCGGGCCGCCTTGGTGCGGGGATTTTTGACCGTCTGGGCCTCATCGAGGATCACGAAGCGCCAATCGTGGGCCTTCAGGTGTTCCTCGTCGCGGACCAGCAGCGGGTAGGTGGTGAGAACCAGGTCATGCCCGGAAATTGTGCCGAACTGCTCATGACGATCCGGCCCGTGCAATACCAGGACCTTCAGATCCGGAGCAAAACGTTCCGCTTCGCGGCGCCAGTTGCCCATCAGGCTGGTGGGAGCCACCACCAGAGCGGGCTTGTCCAGGCGTCCTGCCTCCTTCTCCAACAGCAGATGGGCCAGGGTCTGGACAGTCTTCCCCAGACCCATGTCGTCGGCGAGGATTCCGCCCAGTCCGTACTCGCGCAGAAACTGGAGCCAACTCAACCCAAACTGCTGGTAGGGCCGGAGCTGACATTCGAGGCCGGCAGGCGGCTGTACGTTCTCCAGTCCCTTGAAATCCTTCAATCGTTGCCCAAGACGGCGCAAGTTTTCGGCGCCCCTCATCCGCAACCGGGCATCCTCCTCCAGTTCGGCCAACCTGGCGGCATCGAAACGCGACATTCGAAGGGACTCTTCCGAATACTGGGTGTCGAACAGTTCGAACAAGGTTTCCAGGAAGGGACGCAGACGCTCAGCATTCATTGTCAGAAACCGCTGCTCCCCCAACGGCAGGGTCAGTTCTCCGGGAAGTTGTCCGGGATCGTCGTAACGCTGCAGCAACGGGACCAGAAGGGGCAACAGGGGCACCTTGTGGCCGTCGACGTCCAGATCGAAGCGCAGATCGAACCAGCCCTCCTCGTCCTGCTCCACCTGGGCTTCCAGATCACTGTCATCGAAGAAACTGGGCCGGAAGTCCTCACTCCGGACTATCCGCCAGCCTTCCTCCTCAAGTCTGGGCAGGGTCTCCTCGAGGAAAGACCGCCAACTCTCTGTGGCCGCCGGATCCAGGATGAAATGCCCGGTCTGCCCCAGTTCCTCGAAACCTGCCTGCCGGAGTGTAGCGGCAGCCTGCTTTTCGGCTTCCACATCACGGCGGAGGCGGACCAGACCATCACTACCCTGCATCACCACAACTGGCTTCGAAGGATCATAGGAAACGGCACAGATATCGTAGTCGAACTCCAGCCTGGCCCGATAGTGCAGGCTCCCGGCATCTGCCAATTCCAGATGAAGCACCGGCGCGGGGTCCTTTCCTTGGATTTCCTCGAGTTTCACAGGCACAGGCGGCGGTATCGGCAGGTCGGGGTAATCCGTCAACAAAGTGGCGGTGAAACCCGCAACCTCGTCCTCTGGCAATACCGGCGCTGACAAGAGCTTTTCCAGATCCAGCCCCTGCAGCGACGAAACCTCCAGTGGCCCCACTTCGGCCGTGTCCGCATCGAGCCAACAGGGAGGAGCGGTGGGTATCACCCTGACACCAGCCTCCACCACCGGTTGCAGACGGAATCCACCGGTCACCTGCTGCCAGTCCAGCCGCAAAGAGCGCTGCCGGCGGATATGACGCAGAGGTTTGCCGGGTGACTCCAGGCAACACCGCCCCGTGGCCAGCATTTTCTCCAGGGCGGCGAAACCCAGCGGCCCCTTCAAAGAAATCTGGTTGCTCCGTTCCCACATGGCCTCCAGCAGACCGAGGGCCTGCCTGTCCTCTTCCCGGACATAATCGGGCATGTAGTAATATCCATAATCGTAATTCCCCAACACGCCGGCATTTCTCGGTTTCCCCACCGTCCCGTCCTTTTTTACCCGCGCCACCTGCAGATGCACACGAGGGATTTCGAGCCCTGATCCAAAATCAATCACATAGAACAGATAGCTCTGTCCAGCCTGTAATCCCTCCGCTTCGTTTTCCGACCTCTTGAGCGAAGCCAACCATTTCGTGGCAAGATTCCGCTGACGGCCATGATTCCTTTGATAACCGAGACAAGCCGTCACCACATGCTTGCAGTTATAACCCACAGGACAATCGCACTCCCCCTGAAAGATGATGTAACCGCTGCGCCGCCGCAGCCTTATCTTCTGGTCATAGACCCGCCCCCCGCTGCCTTCCACGCAGGCATCCAGTTCCACCAGGTTCTCCTCTTCATGGTTCACCTGCAACGACACCAAATGCCCGTCCAGGAAATACCTCATTCCCCTGTTGAACGTGGTGCTACCACAAGCCCGCCTGATTTCACCGTTACTGATTGAAAAACGCACCGAACTACCTAAAAAAAACACCAATTGTATCTCCTAATCCGTCCTCAGACCCAGATTCCCCCCTGATAATTCCTTAAAGAAATCTTCGATGTGGTCGCCTACCGCAGGGCTCCGTCATCTATTCAGGCCGGGGTAGGTGGTCCGCTTCGAAAAACGCCGTGAATACTTTCTTGCTGTGCAGTCCTGCTGTGCAAGAAAGCCCTGCCCAAACA
>JALVSV010000525.1 GCA_027024125.1 Methylothermaceae bacterium
GCGCTTTGACCGGCAAGTGACCGTGGGGCTGCCCGATATCCGTGGGCGTGAACAGATCCTCAAGGTACATCTGCGCAAGGTTCCGACCGCCGACGATGTGGATCCCAAGGTAATTGCCAGGGGGACGCCCGGCTTCTCCGGGGCTGATCTGGCCAACCTGGTCAACGAGGCCTCCCTGTTTGCTGCCCGCTCCAACAAGAAGTTGGTGGATATGAATGATCTCGACAAGGCCAAGGACAAGATCCTAATGGGTGCCGAGCGTCGTTCCATGGTGATGAGCGAGGAAGAGAAACGGATGACGGCCTATCATGAGGCAGGTCATGCCATCGTGGGACTGACCGTGCCGGAGCATGACCCTGTCTACAAGGTCAGCATCATGCCACGGGGCAGGGCCTTGGGGATCACCATGTTCCTGCCGGAAAGGGACCAGTATTCGGCCTCCAAACGAAAACTGGAAAGCCAGATCTCCAGTCTGTTCGGGGGACGTATTGCTGAGGCGTTGATCTTCGGTGATGATGCCATCACAACCGGCGCTTCCAATGACATCGAGCGGGCGACCGACCTAGCCCGTAACATGGTGACCAAATGGGGCCTGTCGGAACGGATGGGGCCTTTGGCCTATGCCGAAGATGAGGGCGAAGTGTTCCTGGGCCGTTCGGTGACCCAGCACAAGCATATGTCCGAGGCTACCGCCAAACTGATCGACGAGGAGATCCGGGTGATCATCGATCGTAACTACGATCGAGCCGAGCGCATCCTCAAGGAGCATATGGACGAGCTCCATAATATGGCTGAGGCCTTGGTCAAGTATGAGACGATCGATCGTAATCAGATCGATGCCATCATGGATGGAAGGACGCCTCCTCCACCCAAGGACTGGGAGGATACCCCGCCAACCGAAGGCCAGGGAGCCGACAAGGAAGAAGGGAAAAAAGAAGGATCTGTCACTTCACCTGGGATCAGTCCCGTCGGAGGTCCCGCCGGCCAGCACTACGAATAAGCCTGGCTGGCAAAAACCCCGTACTTCAATGAGTGAAGTACGGGGTTTTTTATTGGGTGCTTTGTGCGGTTCTCAAGCAGGGCCCTGCCATCTTTCCGGGGTCGAGGCAATTGGGCTGCTTCGAAAAACGCCGGGAATACCTTCCGGCAGGCTCCACTCCGGCTTCTCTGCCGGTGAGGCTATTAATCAGGCCGATTCTCTTCTGTCCGTACTTTATGTGTTTAAATGGCGTGATTCTGGATTATAAAGAGGGTCGCTTAAGTAAACGCTGCCTTTGCCCTATACTGAAAAAAATACCAGCAATCTTTTAAGGGAGGCATTTCATGGCGACGCATTATTTCGGTACCGATGGAATTCGTGGAAAGGTAGGCGAATTTCCAATAACGCCTGATTTCGTCTTGAAGTTGGGATGGGCTGCAGGGCAGGTGTTTCGTGGAGAAGGGCCGGCCCATGTGTTGGTCGGGAAGGATACCCGCATCTCAGGTTACATGTTTGAATCTGCATTGGAGGCGGGATTGTCCGCGGCCGGTGTGGATACCCAGCTGTTGGGTCCCATGCCGACACCCGGTATAGCCTACCTGACCCGAACTTTGAGAGCCAAAGCAGGCATCGTCATCAGTGCTTCTCATAACGCCTATCCAGATAATGGGATCAAGTTTTTTTCTGCTGAAGGCAAGAAGTTGCCTGATGAGATCGAAGTGGAGATCGAGGCAATGCTGGATCGGCCGATGACGACCGAGGCCTCCGAAAGCCTGGGAAAAGCAGTTAGGATTGATGATGCCAGGGGGCGGTATATCGAATTCTGCAAGAGTACGGTGCCTTCTTGTATGGAATTAAACGGTCTCTCCATCGTCCTCGATTGTGCGCACGGAGCGACCTATCACATAGCGCCCCATGTGTTCAGTGAAGTTGGTGCACGAGTGGAAGCCATAGGTGTGGATCCCAATGGCCTGAACATCAACGAAAATTGTGGCTCTACCAAGCCGGAAGCGTTGCAGCGTGAAGTGGTCTCCAGAAGAGCGGACCTGGGTATCGCATTCGATGGTGATGGTGACCGGGTGATCATGGTGGACCATACGGGTGCATTGGTGGATGGCGATGAATTGCTATATGTAATCGCTGCCTCAAGAATGGCGGCAGAGAAGTTACAGGGTCCTGTGGTGGGGACGCTGATGACGAATCTGGGGCTGGAGCACGCACTGTCGTCGTTGGGCGTGGAGCTTAAGCGTGCCCAGGTGGGGGACCGTTTCGTAATGGAACTTCTCGAATCCAACGATGGCATTCTGGGAGGAGAGAATTCCGGACACATCATCTGTCTGGATCGCACCACTACAGGTGACGCGATCGTTGCTGCGCTGCAGGTGTTGGCAGAAATGTGGCGGAGCGGAAAATCCCTCCATGAACTCAAGCAGGGCATGCAGAAATATCCTCAGGTACTCCACAATGTGCGGGTGAAGGAAAAGCCCCGCAATCTGAACGAGATCGAGCCGCTTTGCCAGGCAAGGCAAGCGATAGAGAGCAAGCTCAATGGTAGTGGTCGGGTGCTTCTGCGGCCCTCGGGTACCGAGCCGGTGATACGGGTGATGATCGAAGGGCAGGACGAGGTACTTGTCGACCAGTTGGCGCGGGAATTGGCGGAGGCAGTTCAGCATGTGCTAGGCTGACCCGAGATTAGGGTTCCGTCATCAATCAAGGTCAGGAAAAGGGAGCTTTATCGAAAAACGCCGTCGATACTTTCTTGTTGCGCAATCCTGCTGTGCAAGAAAGTCCTGCCCAAACATCCCTTTCCGGGCGCTCGCCCGGCTGTGAAAGTCCACTGGACTTTATTTAGGTCCGACTCGCCCCTGTAGGTACACGTTGGGCTTCCTTGCCCGCGTGGCCTTGGAATCAGAGCATCTGCCCTGTGGCTTGAATAGATGATTGATGGAACCCTGATCCAGAATGCAGGACCACGTGATTTAAACACGTAACGGATTGAATGAAGGGGCAGGTGGTTTGATTTGAAAGCCTCGCCGGCAGGGAGGCCGGCGTGGAGCCTACAGGGAAGTATTCACGGCGTTTTTCGAAGCAGATCACCTGCCCCGGGCCCGAATAGATGACGGAGTCCTGATCCAGAATGACATTTCCTTGACGATAAAACACGGTTTAAGTTAACTTAAACCGTTTATTTTTTGAATGGCGAATTATCGCAGGGGTATCGAGTGGATCTGAGTGGCGCTGAAATTGTGGTTCAGGCCTTGAAGGACGAAGGGGTCGAATTTATCTTCGGCTACCCGGGTGGGGCGGTGTTGCATATCTATGATGCCCTGTTCGGCCAGGAGGACGTGAAGCACGTATTGGTCCGGCACGAACAGGGTGCTACCCATATGGCCGATGGATATGCTCGTGCCACCGGGAAAACCGGCGTTGTTCTGGCGACATCGGGGCCTGGGGCGACCAATCTGGTGACTGGGATAGCAACCGCCTACATGGATTCCATCCCTATGGTCATTCTCACTGGACAGGTCCCTACACCGGTCATTGGCAGTGATGCATTCCAGGAATGCGATACCGTTGGCATCACCCGTCCTTGTGTCAAACACAATTTTTTGGTCAAGGATCGCGGGGAACTGGCGGAAACCATCAAGAAGGCATTTTACATTGCTTCAACCGGCAGACCAGGGCCGGTCTTGGTGGATATCCCCAAGGACATCACGGATCCGAATGTCAAGGTTCCCTACCATTACCCTGACTCGGTTTCCTTGCGTTCCTACAAGCCCAAGGTGAAGGGGAATCCCCGCCAGATCAAAAAGGCTACGGAAATGATTTTGTCCGCCAGACGGCCGATGATCTATTCCGGTGGTGGTGTGGTCTTGGGTGAGGCTGCCAGTGAATTGACCGAATTGACCCGCTGGTTGAATTTCCCCATTACCAGCACCCTGATGGGGCTGGGTGCCTATCCTGGAAGTGACCGCCAGTTCCTCGGCATGCTGGGTATGCACGGCACTTACGAGGCCAACATGGCGATGCACGAGTGTGACGTGCTCATTGCCATTGGGGCCCGTTTCGATGACCGGGTGACTGGAAAACTGGACGAATTCTGCCCCTATGCCAAAGTGATCCATATTGATGTGGACCCTGCCTCCATCGCCAAGAATGTACCGGTGGACATACCCATCGTCGGCCAGGTCAAACCAGTGCTGACGGATCTGATTTCCTTGCTCAAGTCTTCAGGCCATCAACCGAATCCCGAGGATCTGGAATCCTGGTGGGCCCGGATTGAACAATGGCGGTCGATTGAATGTTTGCGCTATGACCGCAAAAGCACTCTGATCAAACCGCAATACGTGATTGAACAGTTGTGGGAAATTACCGGGGGAGATGCCTACGTCACTTCCGATGTGGGGCAGCACCAGATGTGGGTGGCCCAGTATTATCATTTTGAAAAGCCTAGGCGATGGATCAACTCTGGCGGTCTGGGAACCATGGGGTTCGGGATGCCGGCAGCGGTCGGAGTGAAGCTTGCCCATCCTGATGCGGATGTGGTCTGTGTGACCGGCGAAGCCAGTATTCAGATGTGTATCCAGGAGTTGTCAACTGCGTTGCAGTACAAGGCACCGATCAAAATCGTCAACCTGAACAATCGCTACATGGGTATGGTCCGGCAGTGGCAGGAGTTTACCTATGAGAGCCGTTATTCCCACTCATACATGGATACCATTCCCGATTTCGTCCGTCTGGCGGAAGCCTACGGTCATGTGGGCATGCGGATTGAAAAACCTGAAGAGGTCAGACCGGCGCTTGAGGAGGCGTTTGCCCTGAAGGATCGGTTGGTGTTCCTGGATTTCATCACCGACCGGACAGAAAACGTCTATCCCATGGTGGAGGCTGGCAAAGCTCAACACCAGATGCGCCTTCCTCCCTGGATTTCAACGGACAGGGAGCTTGCCTGATGCGTCATATCATATCGTTGCTGCTGGAAAACGAAGCAGGTGCCTTGGCCCGGGTGGCCAGCCTGTTTGCTGCTCGTGGATACAATATCGAAGCCTTGACGGTGGCACCAACCGAAGACGATTCGGTTTCACGTATGACCATCGTCACTTGTGGCGATGAGCGTATCATCGAGCAGATCACCAAACAGCTCAACAAGTTGATTGATGTGATCAGGCTGCTTGATATTTCCGAATCCGGCCACATCGAACGTGAATTGATGTTATTGAAAGTGCGTGCCAAGGCGTCGGAGCGAGATGAGCTCAAGCGGCTGACTGACATCTTTCGGGGGCGTATCATTGATGTGACCTCCCAAAGCTATGTCATTGAAATGACCGGCGACAGCGCAAAACTGGACGCTTTTCTGGCCAATTTGGCGCCCAGCCAGATCATAGAGGTGGTGCGTTCTGGGCCGACAGGCATCTTGCGGGGTGAGCGCGGATTACATCTCTAACCCAATAAATAATAGAAACAGCAAACAAAAGAGGACTTTCATGCAGGTTTATTACGATACTGACGCGGACCTTTCCATCATTCGGAATAAAAAGGTGACCATTATCGGCTATGGTTCCCAGGGTCATGCCCATGCCAATAACCTAAAAGATTCCGGTGTCGATGTGACTGTGGGGTTGCGGCCTGGGTCCGCGTCCTGGAACAAGGCCGAGCAGGCCGGCCTGAGCGTCAAACCGGTTGAGGAAGCGGTACAAGGTGCCGATGTGGTGATGGTCTTGGCCCCTGATGAACATCAAGCCTTGCTGTATCGTCAACAGATCGAGCCCAACATCAAACAGGGTGCTGCCTTGGCCTTTGCCCACGGCTTCAATATTCATTTTCAGCAGATCGAGCCGCGAGCCGATCTGGACGTGATCATGATTGCACCCAAAGGGCCAGGTCACTTGGTGCGTTCTACTTATACCCAGGGAGGAGGCGTGCCTACTCTCATTGCCATCTATCAAGATGCCTCGGGCAAGGCCAAGGAAGTCGCCCTTTCCTATGCCTCTGCCAATGGGGGTGGACGTGCTGGCATCATAGAAACCTCGTTCCGCGAAGAGACCGAAACCGACTTGTTCGGGGAGCAGGCGGTTCTGTGTGGAGGCGCAACCGCGCTGGTGCAGGCTGGATTCGAGACCCTGGTCGAAGCAGGTTACGCTCCTGAAATGGCGTATTTCGAATGTCTGCACGAACTCAAGTTGATTGTCGACCTGATGTATGAGGGGGGGATCGCCAACATGCGTTACTCCATCTCCAATACGGCCGAATATGGAGATCTGACCCGGGGTCCCCGGGTCATCAATGATGAGACCAAGAAAGAGATGGCAAGGATACTCAAGGAGATCCAGAGCGGAGAATTCGCCCGGGAGTTCATCCTTGAGAATCAGGCCGGCTGCCCTACCCTCAAGGCCAAGCGCAGGCTGGGTCGCGAACACCCGATAGAACAGGTGGGAGCCAAACTTCGTGACATGATGCCTTGGATCCGTGCCAACCGTTTGGTGGATCAGGAAAAGAACTGATGCGTACTGATACCATTGGTGTTTGGTGATGTGAGTGCAGATTAAGATGCGGGCAAGGCGGCGGGGCATCTATCTGTTGCCCAATTTGTTTACGACCGGTTGTCTGTTTTGTGGTTTCTATGCCGTTACCGCGGCAATGAACGACCGCTTCGAGACCGCCGCCCTCCTCGTCTTCACTGCCATGGTCATGGATGGTCTGGATGGACGGGTGGCCCGTCTGACCAATACTCAAACTGCCTTTGGAGCGGAATACGACAGCTTGTCCGACATGGTGTCGTTTGGGATGTCTCCAGCGTTGGTGATGTATTTGTGGTCCTTGTCCACGCTTTCCAGGCTGGGCTGGTTTGCGGCATTTGTATACACGGCCGCCGCCGCTTTACGTTTGGCCCGGTTCAATACTCAGATCGGAGTGGAAGACAAGCGCTATTTTCAGGGGCTGCCGAGCCCTTCGGCGGCAGCAGTCGTTGTCGGTTTTATCTGGATGAGTGAGACCTATGGTCTGAATGGCGAGGCAATGCGTTACGTAGCGGTGGCACTGACGACCGTAACGGCGTTGCTGATGGTCAGCAATATCCGATATTACAGTTTCAAGGAGGTAGATGTTCGGGGACGGGTGCCTTTTATGGTGGTCATCCTTGTCATGCTGGTATTTGCCATCGTATTCACCAACCCCCAGTTGATGTTGTTTGTGATCTTCGCCGGTTATGCGGTTTCAGGACCATTGATGACGTTAATCTTGTTGCAGCGCCACCGAATTCGTAAGCGACGCAGGACCGGCTCCTGATTTTATAACCGGGCCTGCTTGTCGGAGGTCGTGGTGAATCCAGTCCTCATACTTGGCAAGTTTCTCCGAAGCGGGTATATTTCCTCGTATGGAATGGATTGTTTTGCAAACATGAATATTGCTGCTTCTTCCCCTTCCCTCATGTTAAACCGGCTCGTCCTGGTCTATGGGAGCTATGTTTGGATGGGTGATGCTCTTTTGGGTGTTCATATCCAACATCATGGCAAGGATGGAGGGGGCTCATTGGTACTGCGTCTGCTACCCCGCTAAGGGGTGGCAATCATATTGATTACTTTGTCGTTGACCTATTTATGCAGTACTTGAACGGAGTCCCATGATTCATGAAAGATAAACTCGTCATTTTCGATACCACATTGCGCGACGGAGAACAAAGCCCCGGCGCCTCCATGAACCGAGAAGAAAAAGTCCGCATCGCCAAGGCATTGGAGCGACTGAGGGTCGATGTGATCGAGGCTGGCTTTCCAGCCGCCAGCCCCGGGGATTTCGAAGCGGTTCAGGCGATAGCGGCCACTATCGAAGAGAGCGGTGTCTGTGGCCTGGCCAGAGCTCTGGACAGTGACATTGATCGTGCCGGTGAGGCGCTGAAAGCGGCCAAACGTCCTCGAATACATACTTTTATTGCTACGTCGCCGATTCACATGCAACACAAGCTGCGGATGAACGCCGAACAGGTGGTGGAACGCGCCGTGGCGGCAGTGACAAGGGCGAGGAAATACACCGATGACGTGGAGTTTTCTCCCGAGGATGCCGGTCGCAGTGAAGAAGACTTTCTCTGTCGTATCATCGAGGCGGTGATTGCTGCCGGAGCCACCACGATCAATATACCGGATACAGTGGGCTATAGCCTTCCCCACGAATTCGGTGCCCTGATCGGGCGCTTACGCGAACGCATTTCCAATTCCGACAAGGCGGTGTTTTCGGTTCATTGCCATAACGATCTGGGATTGGCGGTGGCCAACTCCCTTTCGGCAGTGCTGAGTGGTGCCCGGCAGGTGGAATGTACCATCAATGGCTTAGGAGAGCGGGCGGGCAATGCGGCACTGGAGGAAGTGGTCATGGCCCTGCGTACCCGCCAGGATGCTTTTCCCTGTGAGGTGACAGTCAATGCCAGGGAGATTGTTCCGTGTTCCAAGTTGGTTTCCAGTATTACCGGTTTTCCCGTGCAGCCAAACAAAGCCATCGTGGGGGCCAATGCTTTTGCCCATGAGTCCGGCATCCATCAGGACGGGGTGCTCAAGAGTCGGGAGACGTATGAAATCATGCGTGCCGAGGATGTGGGCTGGAGCGCCAATCGGATGGTGCTTGGCAAGCATTCCGGACGCAATGCCTTCCGTACCCGAATGCGTGAATTGGGGGTGGAATTCGAATCGGAAGAGATGCTCAACGAGGTTTTTGCCCGCTTCAAGCAGTTGGCGGACAAAAAACACGAGATCTTTGACGAGGATCTGCAGGCGCTGATTTCTGAGCAGATCTTCGAGGCCGAGGCTGAGAGGGTCAGGCTGATATCACTGCATGTCTGTGCCGATACCGGTGAGATCCCCAGAGCCCACGTGGTGCTGAAGGTCGATGGAGTGGAGAAGACGGGAGACGCCGAAGGCAGCGGGGTCGTGGATGCGACCTTCAAGGCCATTGAGGCCCAGCTGAAGACTGGAACCACCCTGCTGCTTTACTCGGTCAACAATATCACCAGTGGGACCGATTCCCAGGGGGAAGTGACAGTACGATTGGAGAAGGGCGGCAGGGTCGTCAATGGTCAGGGGGCCGATACCGATATCGTGATCGCCTCTGCCAAGGCCTATGTCAACGCGGTCAACAAACTGCTTAGCCCGGTCAGGCGCAAGCATCCCCAGGCGGCGGACGTCTAGTGAATTCGGCATTGAGACTCAGGTATCTCCAGGCCATGGGAATTCCGGCATGGGGGCTGCGTGAGCCCGCTAAGGAGGCACCTATGGATGCGACTGATGTGGATGAAGACGATCTGTGGTGCCAGCTTGAGAGTGAAATCTCTAGCTGTACCAGGTGTCCTTTACATCAAAACCGCACCCATGCTGTACCGGGGGTTGGAAACCGTCATGCCGATTGGATGTTGGTGGGAGAAGCTCCAGGCGAACAGGAAGATCTAAAGGGTGAGCCTTTCGTGGGCCGTGCCGGACAGTTGCTGACCGAGATGTTGAGGGCGTTGGGTCTGGAGCGCAGTCAGGTGTTTATCACCAACGTGTTGAAATGCCGTCCGCCGGGTAATCGTGACCCCAAACCCGAGGAAGCGGCTGCCTGTGAGCCGTTCCTGATACGTCAAATCGCTTTGATTCAACCCCGGATTATCATAGCGGTGGGACGAATTGCGGCGCAGAATCTGCTTAAGACGTCCACTCCGCTAGGTCGATTGCGAGGCAAGGTACATCGTTACGACGATATACCTTTGGTGGTGATTTATCATCCTGCCTATCTGCTTCGTAATCCTGCAGCCAAACGCCAGGCCTGGGAAGACCTCAAGTTCGCTTGGCGAATCTATCTCGAAAATCGACAGGGGAATCATGGATAAGCTGACCAGTATGAAGGTCTTTGCCCGGGTGGCCAAAAGCGGGAGTTTTGCCGGGGCAGCCAAGGATTTGGGGATTTCCCGGGCGATGGCGACCAAGCATGTGATGTTTCTTGAGAACAGTCTTGGGGTGCGGTTGCTGAATCGGACGACCCGCAAGATCAGCCTCACTGAAGCGGGGACTGCCTATTTGGAGCGGTGTCAGCAGATTCTTGAAGACATCGAGGAAACCGAGCTTTCCGTCACCCAGCTTCACACAGAGCCCCAAGGCCTGCTGAGAATTTCAACACCACCTTTCTTCGGTACCTTTCATCTGGCTCCGACCATAGCGGCTTATTTGGAGCAATACCCCAAGGTCAGGGTGGATCTGGTGGTGCGAGGGGGGCTGGTGGATGTTGTGGCGGAAGGTTTGGATCTGGCAATCCGGCTGGGTGAGCAACCTGACTCCAGCCTGATTGCCAGGCGTCTGGCTTCATCTCCGCGGGTGGTGTGCGGGGCACCCGGTTATTTCGAGAAACATGGCATACCGGAGACTCCCCAGGATCTTCGTCAACACAATTGCCTGGTCAACTGGGGATTTGAACCCCATGATTACTGGCGCTTCACTGATCCTGACGGCGAGGCGATCACAGTGCGCGTTGCTGGCAGCTTTCAGGCGAACACAGCAGATCCATTGCGACTGGCGGCAATTCATGGTCTTGGCCTGGTGGTCCTGCCAACTTATATCGTCGGTCAGGACCTGAAAAAAAGCAGGTTGGTGACCGTGCTGGAAAATTATGGATTGCCCTCGATGGATATCTTTGCGGTCTATCCTCATAGGCGCCATCTTTCTGCTAAAGTACGTACTTTTTTGGACTTCTTAACCGAAAGATTACATCCTGTGCCCTATTGGGAAAAATGGCGTGCGGCGTGAATGATGGAGCGCAGAAGTTTTTTTCGTAAAGAGGTGGATTTCCCGAGTGAGCTGATCCTTTCAAGTGGGACTCGGTTGGCCATTCGGGTGAGGGATATTTCAGGCGGCGGGGTGCAGATTCAGTGTGATGCGTTTGACAGTGAAACCATTGCTCCTGATGGACATTGTCTCGATCCTTCCGGTCGTCCGATTGAATTGGATTTGCTGGTAAGGCCTGTCTCTGGCCAAGAACTGATATTGCATTGTCGGGTGGTCTTTGTGCGCCGCGTTTCCCATGATGAATTCAGGATCGGGTTGCGCTACAGCGATAGGCGTCAACCGGCGTTGCTGGAACTGAGCGAACTCATCCTCGATCATCGGCTATGAGCACTTTCTGAGTCGTCAGGTTGTTTTCAGCCAACTGTCAGGACAATTGCTCCTTGAGTGACTCTGACAGCGATTCGCGCAATTCTCTGTCAAGCAAAGGCCGGTTGTTCCGGTCAGTGATGCAGAAAACATCCTCTGCCCGTTTCCCCAAAGTGGCGATGCGTGCTTCCAGCAGACGGATTCCAAAATGGTCGAATATCTTGCCAACTTTGGCCAATAAACCTGGTCGGTCGGCGGCGACCAGTTCCATAACACTATAGTTATGCCTGGGGTCAGAGTGGAAATGAATCTCCACGGGCAGGGCAAAGTGTTTCAGATGGCGGCCAGGTTTCCGTTCTATTTTGAAGCAAAGTGGTTGGGGATCCTTCAGGCAACGTTTGAGGCGGGTGGCGATTTGTTGTTCCCGCAGGAGATCGATGACAGGGCTGCCGTCCCGCTCCAGGACGTGAAAGCTGTTGATGACGTACCCATCGCGGGACGTTCTCAATTTGGCTGCCAGGATGGTCAATCCAAGCTGATCCAGGTGGGCGGCTATTTGGGCGAAGATGCCGTCGCGATCCTGCATGTAGATGAAGATCTCGGCGCTGCCCCGCTTATTGTGCGGGCGTACCAGGACCAACGGTAAATGTTCTTCGGGGGTCATGGAAATGGTCAAGGTATGCCAGGCGCATTCTTCCGGATGGCAGCGAAGGAAATACTCGTCATCGAAATGGCGCCAAATCCGCAGAGTTTCATCTTTGCCCAGTCCCAAACGCTCCAGTTTTTGCAGGGCTTCTTGTTTGGCGGCATCCAGGCGTTCCCGGCTTGCCGCCAGTGCCGTCTGCCGATGCAATACTTTTCGGGTGTTGAGAAACAGCTCTTTTAGCAAGGTGTCACGCCATGAATTCCAGAGGGTGGGATTGGTGCCGCGAATATCCGCCACGGTCAACAGGTAGATATGATTCAGCCGTTCCTCGTCTTTCACTTGGTCGGCAAATGCCTGAATCACCTCCGGGTCCTGGATATCCTTGCGCTGGGCCGTGACGGACATGATCAAATGATTGCGTACCAACCAGCAGATCAGGCGAGTGTCCCCTTCGCCCATCCCATGACGCTGGCAAAAATCCTTAGCCAGTCGTTCGCCTATGATCGAATGATCACCTCCCTGGCCCTTGCCCATGTCGTGATAGAGACCGGCCAGATAAAGAACCTCAGGCTTGGCGATCGAAGGAAACACTTCCGAAGCGAAAGGCAATTCCTCGCTGAAGTGGGGGATCCCCATGCGGCGCAGATTCCGGACCACGAACAGGCTGTGCTCATCCACAGTATAGGCGTGAAAGAGATCGTATTGCATGCGTCCGACGATATTGGCAAATTCCGGGAGATAGGCGGCCAGAACTCCGTACCGGTTCATCCTTCTGAGTTGGTGGGTGATCCCTTGTGGTTGGCGGAAGATTTCCAGAAACAGTCTTCGTGCCTCAGGATTGCGGCGGAAACCCTCATCAATCAGGTGCAGGTTCTGGCGTATGGCGCGGATAGTGTTTGCGCGGATTCCCTTGAGTTGGGGGTGCTGCTGTAAATGCAGGAATATCTCCAGTAAACCGAGGGGGTGTTGTGCAAACACATTCGGGTGGCGGATTTCCAGGTGGTCATTGGTGATTTGGAAGTAGGAATCGAGTGGTTTTGCCGTTGTGGTGTGGAAATCCGGGCAAAGCGTTTCTTCCAGCATCTGCAGCAGCATTTCGTTGAGCCGCTGGACGCTTTGGGCAGTGCGGAAATAAGCCTGCATCAAGGCTTCCACCGGTTCGTTGCCCTGCCCTTCGTATCCTAGCCATTCAGCCAGGCTCCGCTGGTAGTCAAACAACAGCCTGTCTTCGCAGCGTCCTGCCAAAAGGTGCAGGGCAAAGCGAATCTTCCACAAGAAATGGAGAGCCTGTTGTAGTTCGGCGTATTCGTCCTCGGTCAATTCACCCTCGGCGACAAGTTCATGGAGAGTGGTGGCATTGGAATGGCGCTTGATGACCCAGCCAATCGTCTGGATATCCCGGAGGCCACCAGGTCCTTCCTTGATGTTGGGCTCCAAGTTATAAGCGGTGTCATGGTATTTGGTGTAACGCGCTTCTTGTTCCCGTTGCTTGGCCAGGAAGAACTGGTGAGATGGCCAGAGCCTGTTCGGGGCGATACTTTCGTTCATTGCCTGGAACAACTCGGGATTGCCGTCGATCAGCCGGGCATCCATCAGGTTGGTGATGACTGTCTGATCTTTTTCGGCTGCCTCGACGCATTGGGCAACGGTGCGCGAACTATGTCCCGGCTTCAGGCCGATGTCCCAGAGAAGGGTGAATAAGCCAGCCAGATTCTGTTCCAGGTCCAGAAACTCCTCTTCCGGCACCAGAACCAACAGGTCGATGTCTGAATGAGGATGGAGTTCATAGCGACCGTAGCCGCCAACCGCCACCAGGGCCAGGTTTCTTGAGGCCGGACCAAGGAAGTGGCGCCAGCTGACGGTGACAAGTTCATCGATGAAACGGGCACGTGCGTGGAGAAGTTCAACGACGGGAACGCCTTGGTGGAATCGACGTTCCAGTTCTCGTTGAAATGTCTGTAATGCCTGTTTCAGACCAGTAGGATCGATGCGCAACTCGTGCCCTTATAAATCTTTGGATGTGCGGGGAAAGTCTTCCTCGGGACGCAGGGTGAAGATTTCGAAGCCCTCTTCGGTGACCGTCAACGTGTGCTCCCATTGAGCCGACAGGCTGCGGTCCTTGGTGACCACGGTCCAGCCATCTCGCAGCAGCTTGATATGACGCTTACCGGCGTTGACCATGGGTTCGATGGTGAAGGTCATGCCAGGAACAAGAATGATACCGGTGTCTGGTTTGCCATAATGAAGCACCTGGGGCTCCTCATGAAAACCGCGTCCGATTCCATGACCACAGAATTCGCGTACCACTGAGTAGTGATGGGACTCGACATATTTTTGAATGGCATGTCCTATCTCTCCCAAATCAGCTCCCGGCCTTACCTGGCGAATGCCCTCGTACAATGCCTGCTGCGCCACCTTGACCAGGCGTTTGGCCTGGAGGGAAGGTTCGCCGACGAAAAACATCTTGCTGGTGTCACCATGAAAACCATCCTTGATCACGGTGATGTCAATGTTGACGATATCGCCCTTTTTCAGTTTCTTGTTTCCGGGAATCCCGTGACAGACCTGGTGGTTGACAGAAGTGCAGATGGATTTGGGAAATCCCTTGTAATTCAGGGGTGCCGGAATCACTTTCTGTTCGTTGACCATATAGTCATGACAGATGCGATCCAGTTCATCGGTGGTGATGCCAGGTTGAACGTAAGGGGCGATCATTTCCAAAACCTCGGCGGCTAGAAGCCCTGCCGTCCTCATCTTCTCCAGTTCTTCTGGGTTTTTTGGCTGAATGTTCAAGCTCGAAACCTGTCTTTGTCCATGCTTCATCGAAGTTTTCTCTAAGGTGGATGGGGGCAGATCTACCCCCGGGAAAGGAACCGTTGCCGGCAGGTGACTGACTATGGTATAAATTGCTGCTATTTTAGCAATAATCCACACATCTATCGACACATCTGGATGGGTGCTTGTTCCGTATGGGGCAGGTCTCCGGATGGGATAGATGGAGGCCTAACCCTGATCTTACACGTGAGGAACGATTCATGGTAGACGTAACGATGCGCGAGCTCTTGGAAGCTGGCGTTCATTTTGGTCATCAAACCCGGTACTGGAACCCTAAGATGGCCCCTTACATCTATGGGGTTCGCAGCGGGATCCACATCATCAATCTGGAAAGGACGCTGCCCCTGCTTCGTGAGGCGATGCATTTTATCGAAGAGACGGCAGCCAACAAAGGGGTGGTTCTGTTTGTCGGCACCAAGAAAACCGCTCGTAAGTCGGTCCAGGAAGAGGCTACCCGTTGTGGTATGCCCTATGTCAATTATCGGTGGCTGGGTGGAACCTTGACCAACTTCAAAACGATTCGCCAATCGGTCAAGCGGCTCAAGGAGCTTGAAGCGATGCGTGATGACGGTACCCTGAATCGTTTCAGCAAGAAAGAGGCTCTTACCCTGATGCGTGAGTTGGAGAAGCTCGAGCGCAGCCTGGGAGGGGTCAAGGATATGAACGCATTGCCCGATGTCATGTTCATCCTCGATGTCGGCCAGGAAAATATCGCCGTCAAAGAAGCCCGCAAGCTGGGGATTCCCATTGTGGGTGTGGTGGATACCAACAACAACCCCGATGGAATCGATTACATCATCCCTGGTAACGATGATTCTATCCGTGCCATCCAGCTGTATTGCAGTACGGCAGCCACGGCAATATTGGAAGGCAAGGCCAGCCAAGTGGAATTGGTGGCGGCCGAGGACGAGTTTGTGGAAGCACCAGAAGAGTCTGCCGAAGCCACTGATTCTACAGAGTCTGAGTGATATCACGCCAACAATCGAATTCCAAATGAGGTAAAGAATGACCAAGATTACAGCTGCAATGGTGAAGGAGCTGCGGGAACGAACCGGCTCTGGAATGATGGAATGCAAAAAAGCGCTGGTGGAAACCGGTGGCGACATTGAAGCGGCGGTCGAACAGATGCGCAAGGCCGGTCTTGCCAAGGCGGATAAGAAGGCTGGACGCACCGCCGCTGAGGGCAAGATCGTCATCAAGGTCAGTGACGATGGAAAGCGTGCTGTGATCCTGGAGGTCAACAGTGAAACGGATTTTGTGGCCAAGAATGAGGACTTCCTGAAATTTGTGGATCAGGTCGCTCAGAAAGCACTGGAAGCCAATGTACAGACTGTGAGTGAACTGCTGCAGATTCCCCTGGAAGACGATGGCCCCACTATCGAAGAAGCCAGGCGAGAGCTCATCGCCAAGTTGGGAGAGAATATCAATATCCGCAGGTTGATGCGGTTCGAGACCCAGGCTGGTAAACTGGCCTGCTATCTCCATGGTAATCGTATTGGCGTGGTCGTTGAGATGGAAGGCGGTGACGATCAACTGGCCAAGGATATCGCCATGCATGTGGCAGCTAGTAAGCCGGTATGTGTCGATGAGTCCGAAGTCCCAGCAGAGACCCTGGAGAAAGAAAAGGAGATTTTTGCCGCCCAGGCCGAAGCCAGCGGCAAGCCGGCCAACATCATCGAAAAGATGGTGGAAGGGCGGTTACGCAAGTTCCTCAAGGAAATCACTCTGCTTGGCCAGCCTTTCGTCAAGGATCCGGATCAAAGCGTAGGGCAGTTGCTCAAGGGTGAGGGCGCCACGGTGATCCGCTTTGTGCGTTTCGAGGTGGGTGAAGGTATCGAGAAGGAAGAAGCGGATTTCGCTGAAGAGGTGATGGCGCAGGTGCGCGGCAATTGACATGAGCCCTCGCTATCGCAGGATCCTGCTCAAACTCAGTGGCGAGGCGCTGATGGGTAAGCGCGATTGCGGGCTCGATGCCGAGCCCGTTCGCCGTCTTGCTGCCGAGATCGTGGAATTGCGTGGTATCGGGGTTGAAGTTGGTCTGGTCATTGGCGGTGGCAACATCATACGTGGTGCCGAGAAAGCGGCCGAGGGGCTGGACAGGGTCACCAGTGACCATATGGGAATGCTGGCGACGGTCATCAACGCCCTGGCGATGCAGGATGCGATCGAGCATCTGGGACAGCCTGTCAGGGTCATGTCGGCGCTGAAGATCAATCAAGTCTGTGAAGACTATATCCGTCGCCGCGCTGTCAGGCATCTGGAAAAGGGGCGGGTGGTGATCTTCGCGGCGGGCCTTGGAAACCCATTTTTTACCACGGATTCTGCGGCTAGCCTTCGGGCTATCGAGATCAATGCCGACCTGCTGATCAAGGCTACCAAAGTAGACGGGGTCTACAATGCCGATCCTGTGAAAGATCCGAATGCGGAGCTGATTTCCTATCTCACCTATGACGATGCACTCAAGCGTAGATTGGCGGTCATGGACACCACAGCCTTGGTGTTGTGTCGTGATCACGACTTGCCATTGCGGGTGATGAACGTCTTTGAACCTGGAGCGATCGTTCGGTTGGTTCAAGGCGACGATGTGGGTTCACTTATCGATACGGGCACATAGAAAATGATCGAAGATATCTGCAAAGAAACCAAGGCCAAAATGGAAAAGACCGTTGCGGCCATCAAACAGGATCTTGCCAAAATCCGTACTGGCAGGGCACATCCAAGTCTGCTGGACCATATCAAAGTGTCGTATTATGGAAGCGAAGTTCCCCTTACCCAGGTTGCCAACGTCACCACTGAAGATGCTCGAACCCTGGCGATCACACCCTGGGAGCGGGATATGATCGCGGTCATAGAAAAGGCCATTATGGAATCGGATCTTGGAATCAATCCGATGACTGCAGGAACCGTGATACGGGTACCCCTTCCGTCATTGACCGAGGAACGGCGCCGGGAACTGATCAAGGTGGCCAGGCATGAAGCCGAACAGGGAAGAATCTCGATTCGTAATCTGCGTCGTGAAGCCAATGCCGAACTCAAGGAAGCATTGAAGGAAAAGTTGATCACCGAGGATGAAGAGCGCAAGGGTGAGGAGCGAATTCAAAAGTTGACCGATCAATACATTGCCCAGATCGACCAATTGTTGGCGGACAAGGAAAAGGATCTTCTGTCCATATAGGAGCATGAGCGAGGTGTCTTTCTCCGACAAAAGCATTTCATCCCTGCCCCGGCACGTGGCCATAATCATGGATGGCAATGGGCGCTGGGCCAAACGCCGCCTGTTGCCCCGCACTGCCGGACATCAGGCGGGTGTGTCGGCAGTACGTAAAACCGTTGAGCAATGTGCCAAGCTGGGCATAGAAGTACTGACATTGTTTGCTTTCAGCAGCGAGAACTGGCGCCGGCCGGAAGAGGAGGTAAATGTATTGATGCGCCTTTTCGACCGTGCTTTGGCCCAAGAGGCACAGCGTCTGCACAACAACGGAATACGGCTGCAGGTGATCGGTGACCGAAGTGCCTTTTCGAGCAATTTACAACATCGAATCGCCGATGCCGAGAAGCTGACCAAGGACAACAAAGGTATGACTCTGCTGATTGCCGCCAATTACGGTGGTCGTTGGGACATCACCCAGGCTGCCAGGCATTTGGCAGCCCAGGTCGAGCAGGGCCGTATGAGTGCAGCGGAAATCACCGAAGAGAAATTGGCATCCCATCTTTCTTTTGCGGGACTGCCCGAGCCCGATTTGTTCATCCGTACCGGTGGGGAGCTAAGAATCAGCAATTTCCTGTTGTGGCAACTGGCCTATACCGAACTGTATTTCACCGAGGTCCTTTGGCCCGACTTCGATGGACAGGAGTTGGACCGGGCGCTGGCTGAATATGCAAGGCGGGAGCGGCGCTTCGGTCATACCAGTGAGCAACTGATTCGACAGTCACACGCAGCCACTTCAGCCTGAAGTGGGCAATATTTGGAATCACCACAAAAACAAGAGCATGATTGATACGACGACATCCAAACCTTCCCTCTGGAACAATACCCTGATGCTACGAGTCCTCACTGCGGTGGTCCTGATCCCCGTGGTGCTGGGAGCAGTGTACATGCTGTCAGTGAAGGGATTTCTTATTGCCTGGGGGGTGGTGATTCTGGCTGCTGCGTGGGAATGGAGCCGCCTGGCAGGAATTGCCAACCCCATTGGCCGGGGGATGTTTGTGACGATGGTTTTTGCAGCCCAGTTGCTGGCGTGGTATTTACCCAAGTTGTTGGGCTGGCTGGCGGGGCTTCTCGATTGGCCGGAACTGATGCGTACCGTGCTGGTGCTGGATCATATCGTCTGGCCGACTGTGCTGTTCTGGTTGCTATTGGGTTTCGCCTTCCGTACCTGGCCTGAGAGGCTGGTGAAAAAACCGTGGCCCAAGGCATTGCAGGTATTGGTGGCCTGGTTCGTATTGGTGACTGCCTGGTTGTTGGCAGGAAGATTGCGGGCGAATTTCGGCAATGCCTCGATTATGTACCTGTTGTTTTTGATCTGGATCGCCGATACGACCGCCTATTTCATTGGCAAAAAATGGGGCAGGACTCCCCTGGTCACTGCCATCAGCCCTGGCAAAACCATGGAAGGTGTGTATGGAGCGGTCTTTGCCAGTGCGGCCTTTGCCGCGGCAGTTGGGTACTTTATGGAATTTGATACCAAGCTGATTCTGGATTTCACCATGTTGTCGCTGATTGCTGTGCTCGTATCGATCTGTGGCGATCTGCTGGTCAGTCTTTACAAGAGGTGGTCAGGGGTCAAGGATTCGGGCAGGTTGCTGCCGGGGCACGGTGGTCTGCTCGACCGGATCGATAGCTTGCTGGCAGCAAGTGCAATCCTATATGCCGGGTTTCTGGGGCGGGAGTTGTTTTGGTGAAGCGAATCTGTATTCTAGGTGCAACCGGCTCCATAGGGATCAGTACCCTGGATGTGGTGGCCCGTCATCCAGAAAGATACCAGGTGGTGGCCCTCACATGTCATCACCGTATCGATGAACTGTTTGAATTGTGTCTGCGGCATCGACCCAGTTTCGCTGTCATAGGGGGGGAAGCCTCGGTTTCAGGATTACAAAGACGTTTGAGGGAGGCTGGACTCGCAACCGAGGTGATGGCTGGCCCTCAGGCGTTGATGGACGTTGCCACATTGCCGGAAGTCGACTATGTGATGGCTGCCATCGTTGGTGCAGCGGGGCTGTTACCTACGCTTGCGGCAGCCAGGGAAGGCAAAAGAATCCTGCTGGCAAACAAGGAGGCGTTGGTCATCTCGGGGCCCATTTTCATGGATGCGGTGCGCCATTCGGGTGCCGAGCTGCTTCCTATCGACAGTGAACACAATGCCATCTTTCAGTGTATGCCAGCCGGTTACCATGCGGGAAAGGATCCTGCAGCGGTACGGAAGATACTTCTGACGGCATCTGGTGGCCCATTTCTCACTACGCCTCTGGAGCATCTGCCCAGGGTGACCCCCGAGGAAGCGGTGGCACATCCAAAATGGGACATGGGGAAGAAAATTTCCGTAGACTCGGCCACCATGATGAACAAAGGTTTGGAGGTCATCGAGGCAAGCCTGTTGTTTTCCGTGCCTCCGGAACGAATTCAGGTGGTGATCCATCCACAAAGTGTCATCCATTCTCTGGTGGATTACGAGGATGGATCGGTATTGGCAGAACTCGGCAATCCGGATATGAGAATCCCCATTGCCTATGGATTGGCATGGCCGGAAAGGATAGAGTCCGGCGTTGAGCCATTGGATCTGTTTGAGATTGCGAGGCTGGATTTTCAGCCACCCGATCTGTCACGTTTTCCTTGTCTCAGGCTCGCCTTCGAAGCAGCCCGGGCCGGTGGAACTGCGCCTGCCCTGCTCAACGCAGCCAATGAAGTAGCCGTTGCAGCCTTCCTGGATGGAAAAATACCCTATACCGGAATCGCCGAGGTGATTGACGAGACCCTCAATACTCTGCCATCTGCCAATGCCGACGATCTGGACAGTGTTCTTGCTGCAGATGCGGAGGCGCGGCGGTTTGCCAGTCGTCAAACTCCATAGCGAATCCTGGAGCCATCATGGAAGCCTTCGCCCATAACCTGTTCTTTTTTATCGTAGCCATAGGCGTCCTGATTACCTTCCATGAGTTTGGTCATTTCTGGGTGGCTCGCAAAGTCGGCGTCAAGGTACTGCGCTTTTCGATCGGTTTCGGACCGCCGTTGTGGCGCTACCAGAAGTCCCCCCAAGATACGGAATTCGTGGTCGCTGCGATGCCTTTGGGTGGGTATGTCAGAATGGTGGACGAGCGCGAGGGGGAGGTGGCGCCCGAGGATCTTCCTTATGCCTTCAATCGTCAGTCACTTGCCAAGAGAATTGCCATCGTCGCTGCCGGCCCGTTGTTCAATTTGCTGCTGGCGGTACTGTTGTATTGGGTCGTTCTGATTACTGGAGAAGTGGGTCTTAGGCCCATCGTCGAATCGGCGCCACCGGGAACCCTGGCGGCGCAAGCTGGCTTCCAGGCTGGAGACGAAATCATAGCGGTGGAGGGGGAGCCCACCCCCACTTGGTCACAGGTTCTTGGAAGGCTCACCGCTGAGATGATGACGGACCTGAAGATCCAGGTGGAAGTAAGAACTGCTTCAGGAGAACGAGCCGTAAGGATCCTCGAAATCCCGAAAGAATTGGCCGATGATCCTGCCAAGTTGGGGCAGCATTTGGGTCTCAGGCCATGGGAGCCGCCGATACCGGCTGTCATCGATCGCATCGAGGCTGGAAGTCCAGCAGAGCAGGCAGGTCTCCAGCCAGGTGACCAGATCGTTGCCGTCAACGATGAAAAAATCGACGATTGGCGCAAATTCGTGACCATCGTCAGGGGCAGCCCTGGGCGGGTGCTGAAATTGGAGATCAACCGCAATGGAGAGTATCTGACGCTGTCCCTGATTCCGCAAACCGTGACCGGTCCTGATGGCAAGGAAATCGGACGGATAGGTGCAGGGGTGAAGGTTCCTGAAGGTTTGTACGAAAAGATGAGAGTGACTTACCGCCTGGGGCCTATTGAGGCGCTGACGACGGCTTTCGGAAAAACGCTCGAATTTTCCTGGCTGACCCTGAAGATGATGGGGAAAATGGTGATCGGGGAGGCGTCGGTGAAGAATCTCTCCGGGCCGATCAGTATCGCTCAATTTGCCGGTCAGTCAGCAGCCCTGGGAATGAACTATTTCCTCAAGTTTCTGGCCATAGTCAGTATCAGTCTGGGCGTGTTGAACCTGTTGCCCATACCGATGCTCGACGGGGGGCATCTGTTGTTCTATTTTTTAGAAGGGATAAGGGGCCGCCCCCTGTCCGATGAAGCCATTGCCATGGCACAGCAGATAGGGATGACGATATTGCTGGCTCTGATGGCTTTGGCTTTCTTCCTGGATATTCAACGGCTATTCCATTAAAGAGGAACTTATGAAATATATGTTAGTGACCATTCTCCTGTTGCTCTCGTGGACACTTCAGGCAGAGGAGGGAAAAGAGGTCGAACAGTTGCGTCAACAGCTGACGAAATTGATGACCGGGGCCAAGATAGACGTAGTTAAAGAATCGGAAATTCCTGGATTGTATGAGGTCACCATCGGTCCCCGCCTTTATTACGTTTCCAAGGATGGCAGATATCTGCTGCAGGGGCATATGATCGATCTGCACAGCCGTACCGATATCA
>JALVSV010000526.1 GCA_027024125.1 Methylothermaceae bacterium
CTATCCCGACCGGTAGAGGTGCTCTCGTGCCACGTTTCAACAAAACACATTTTTTTCCCAAAAACCCTCCCTCAAAACTGGATTCCGCATCCTCCGCTCCCGGGGAAACGATCAGAAAGTCTCGCCAAAAAGGCCTGCCATGAGTAGCCTCCTCCCATGGATAGATCGGAAAGTGGCGTTGAATTTCCTATCCTTTATCCTTTTGCCTGCAAGACTTTGCACATGTTGGACACCGGCCGAAACGCCTTGCCCTGGCATCTGGTTTTCCCTAATATCCACGACTTTACTTACCACCGGAATTTGACCACGATCCATGGCGCGCGGAAAACCCACCATCATAGAAATATCGTATAAACTGCTGTTTTTGATTTATGCGCCCGTCACCCTGATCAGCTACCTCCTCAATGCCGTCGGCGGCTTTGAAATCGGTTTCCTGCTGATCTTCCTTTTGTCGATCTCGGCAATCTCCGTCTTTCTGGCGCTGATACTGACGATACGATTTGCCATTTCCCGAAAAGAAATCGTCGCCATGCGGGACATCAACCAGAATGCCCCGTTCCTGTTCCGCCACGACTTTCTGATTCCCTACATCATGATTTCCGTCGTCTCCTTCACGGCGTTGACCTTCATGGTCTACCAGGGATTCACCGAGCATTTATCCGATAAAAAAAGCCGCATCGCCGAGCTGGAAAAGACCAAAATCGTACTCATTCTTGGGCTGTCCGACGCCCATGATTACGATGATCAGGATTTCACCACGGAGATTTTGCACAATTATGGAGCCAGTGAAATCGCCGCCCTGGGTCAATACCTGAAGACCGCACCGGAACACGGCAACAACTACGATTTCCAGTTGATCGATCACAGAATGCAATATTCCAGGGAACTGGAAGACCGGGTCGTCCACTACCTGAAACAGGGAGTCCGGTATTTCATCTGCACCACCAGTGCCATCGCTGTGCCGCTGTCGGAAAATTTCCGGCGTCTGGTGGAAGATGCCGGCGCCGAAGCCAACAACCCTGTCCTGATCTGCACCAATGCCGCTTCACCAAAAATCAAGACCAAAACCAACCAGATTTATCGCTTCTATATCAGAAGCCAGGAGGAGGCCCAAGTCCTCACCGCAAAGGGCAGCCAACTGGGGTTGCAGAAGGCCGTGTTCATCGCCGTGGACAGTGAATACGGAAAAGGGGCGGTTGAGGCTTTCCGCGAACAGTGGCGCAAACAAGGGGGAGAAGTACTGCACGGCCTGTTTCTGGACCCGGTGCTGTCGAAAAAGAACATCATCCAGAAAATTACAGCCGGCAACCTGCTGCAGTACCACCCCGACGTGATCTTCATCGCCAACTACAACAAGGGGCTGATCGGTACCATCGAGGCACTGGACAGCTTCCCCGACGATATCGTGATCCTGTCCACCGCCGATCTGAGTGTTAAATTCACGCAGGTCCCGATCCAGGACATACTGCGCCGCAAGACGTGGTTCACCTGCGTCCCGGACATGAAGGCCCACGACGACTATGTCAATTTCGACATCTACACCGCCTTCTTGGCCATGAGCATCGGCAAGCTGACCCACACTATCGAGACTTTGCAGGGCAACCCCGGCAGCGACTTCCATGAAATCTTCACCGCCAGCGACTACCCGCCCATCCTCAATTTCCACTACTACCGGCAGGGCGACTTCATCATCGAAATGCGCGTCGATTCGACATTGCTGCTGGAACGGCAGTGAGTATTGGCAGCAAACGCCATCGCGGAAAAACCCAAACGTCCAATCAAGGTTTACGGATCAACGCTGCAGTTCTCAGCAATTGGACCAGAATCGGCGATGGACCCTTTAATCTCAATCCAGCCCAAGCATCCGGGGCAGCACATCGATAACCGGATCGAATGGCTCGCCTTTTCCGCCACGGGATTCGAAATCCAGCAGCGGTGCCTCCAGGCGTTCCCGTCCCATAGCAGTCTTCGCCGCTTCACGGGGCGTCTGATCCTTGAGCGCCGGGAAGCTTACAGGCCAATCGGCCTTTTCCATAGGAATGGGTGGGTCAAAATTGTTGGCCAGAGGTGGGTCAGTTTAGTTGACCATTAACAGCATGAATAAGGCACAGCAGTATATTGATGCAGTGCCTTTGTTCAATATGGCGGAGAGGGAGTCCGCCGATATATGGTTTCAAATCAGCCGAAGAAATCCATAAATACTTGTTGTAACAGCCAGTTATACTCCTGTACAGTCCGACTACATCCGCTATAATCCAAGTATATCGGGGGACTGATTGGGGGACTTTCCCCGCGGTCCCCCACCCGGAACGGAGGATAGCGGCATGGCAATTCACAAACTCACCCCGCGCAAGGTGGCGACTGCTGGCCCCGGCAAATATGAAGATGGTGGCGGTCTCCGGTTGGTGGTTTCCAATACAGGTGCGAAGAAGTGGGTACTGCGCTTCACCATCGACGGCAAACGACGAGAGATGGGCTTGGGTAGCTTTCCGGATGTGGGACTTGCCGAAGCGCGGGAAAAGGCTGCCGAGCACCGGAAGCAGGCAAAGAACGGCATTGACCCCATCGAGGCACGGCAGACCGAACCGGAGAAGACGCCCACCTTCACCACTTGCGCCGCCCGTTACATCCGCGCCCACCGCCGGGGTTGGAAG
>JALVSV010000527.1 GCA_027024125.1 Methylothermaceae bacterium
CAATCCTCAAAAGGCATGTCACAATAACTGTTTTCATCACATTCGACGCCATCTAAAGTCGCCACTGCATCTTTTATGTCAGGATGCGAATCAGGATCACCATCTGACAAATCTATCACTTCTTTACCAATAGCAGCCAGCCTCGCACACCACTTCCCACAAAATCCAGCTCCTTCAACGCCCACCATGCAAAGAATTTAGAGGACACCCACCTATTGACACCTTCGCCTCTGATTCATGGAAAGGTCACCATGAATCGTTGGGTATGCAATTTTCTGATTTTAAAATATGTTTGTCCTATATACCTGTCCGCATAGTGCTGATTAGCCAAGGTCTCGAATTCATGTCTCGCGACAAATTTGAGCACTGGAAAAACACGGTATTATGATGAGCCAAGACCTGTTCTCCTTCTTGTTTTTCAATGACTTTTTGCAATTTCATTGTATCAAAAAAGTCGTTTTTCAGGCCTTTTCTATACCTCGTTTATAGAACAGAAGTGATCTCATGTATATTTCCTGCTCATCAAACACCCTTCTGTTCCAGAATAGCCCTTTTCTGAGGATCCGTTAAACTGGAGGAAGTTCACTTTGTCCCTATTGCGCTATTACTCAGTTTAAAATACACGAGCATAAATTCGATAAGCTCTGTTGAGATACTCCCACAAAAGAAATTGTACAGTTTCCGCGTTCCAGATTGGCCCAAGCTCGTGATCTAGTTCGTCAAGCAAATATCTCTGATCGTTGGGTAATGGAGATATATCTCCAAACCATTTGTAAAATCTTGATGGCGTTAGTTTAGTGAGTTTTGTAAATATTCCATTTTGACCAGACACCGGAAGAAATCCCGCTCCACATCCTGTGATATCAGAACATATACTTGAGTCAGCCTCTTCCTGAAGCACCCGCCGGATAGATTCAGGGGAATTATCAATTTGAAAATGCATGCCTATAGGAGGCAATTTCTCTAAAATTGTATCTATCCAATTTGAGCGATGAAAGCCGAATGCATATTCAAGATATGACTCCCCATCTACGACTGCCAATGTAGTGCCTGTAGCATTCTGACGTGCAACAATCTCTTCTTTATTAAACGAAGTATCTAGTATTGCTAATCTTGATCTTTCCGCCATTCCAGGAGGAAAAGGTGTTTGATTCTTCCGCGAATAAAATTCACTGGCCAGCCAGGCAAATACAGACCTCAAAAATACACAAACTTCTGCAATTCTTGCTGCCGCAAAACTAGTACCCGGAGGAAACGGATCAGGCCAAGGATCTGTACCTTCGCATGCCAATGTTGGAAAACAACCATCTGGATTACCACGACTAGAGGTTTTTAGCAATTTTCCTTTGGGAGTTGTTGCGCCTACGGATATAACACCCCGAATACATGCCAAATCATTCAACGTCCCTTGATTAGGCCCACCATTTCCCGCTGCCACAACAAAAATCTTATTGCGTTTAACTAATTTTAAAATTACGCTATTCAGCGGATCATTTTTCTTATAATGACTTGATAATAGATGTAGACTCAGTTGGTAGACATGAGCGCTTTCTGAAGTTGCCCAATCTATTCCTCCAAGAATAGCTAAACGCGAGATGTCATAATCTTCCCAAGTATTAATTATTTTGGTACTTGGTGGTGGTTTACTATCGACAGAGCAAGCATAAAATGGAAAATTTCTAAAAAAAAACACCCCATCCGAAAGATGGTACGGCGTTTCAGTAGTACCGATAATTTTAGAAAGCTCGTATAGGTTCCACGTTTTCTTCATAGCAATTCAGTAATGGTTGCAATACCCACAATCATACAGAAATATTCTGCTATAATACTTTGAAATCTTTAAACATTTATAGGTTAAAGTCTCGACCCAACATGACACTTCAGCTTCCAAACTACCATTTATTATTAGAGAACCACATCAATAAAATGATGGCACACTAAATAATTTCAGGTTTCATGCAAGTGGGGCAAGTGTAAGTATTGCTGTATGGGCAATCACATGTTTGCGCGAACCTCCAACTACAACAGAAATCCTTCCGTCAACAGTTAATTCAAACGTAATCTCTATTTTTGCAGAACTGAAGTTAAATTTCTCATCCATTTTTCCCAAGCTGCGATTCACAACTTCAATTGCGTTGATAAATTCTTCCTCAAATGTAGAGGCTGGAACCACGGATTTTGGTTCAAAACTAACCATAATCGTACTTATTTTTTCTGATGATACATTAGCTCCAAGTTTAATGATTTTGAAATCAATTTCACCATTTGCTTCTTTGTTGAATAATATTTTTACAGAAAGGTCAACCTTGGAAACTTTAAGATTCAATTCAGACAATCGTGCTGTTGCGGCTGTTATCGATTGGTCAACGCCAGATATAAGTGATTCGATATCATCGTAATTCATTTCTCTCTACTCCTTCTATCAATTATCAACTAAGCGCTTCAATTTTCCCATTAACAGTACTGTGGGCAAAACCAGAGGTAATCCCAATAAGTAGTTTTCAATTACAAGCAATTATTAGAAAGATAGAATTTAGAGGACACCCACCTATTGACACCAGTCTAACAACAATTAAAATCCTTACAAACCCATACGGACAGATCGGAGGTCAGGATGACCCGCCCACGACGTGAACTCGTCTCCCTGGAG
>JALVSV010000528.1 GCA_027024125.1 Methylothermaceae bacterium
CCTTTGGCGCCTGCCGGACTGGTGAGCAGGTTAGCCTTTGATGCAAAATCAAAGCCGATCAAACAGCAACTGTCTATGGGTAGCCTGCAACGTCTTCGCTAATCCGAAGACGTAGACACAGCCGATCAGGGCATCCCCGGCACCCAGAACCGCCGCGATGACACCCAGATCCCCCAATAAACCGGCAGGAATAAGGATCGCTGCGGCGGCAAAGCGTAACATCGCCTCCCAGTAGACAATGGAAGCCTTGCCCCGTAGATCGCGCGAGGCGATGATCAGTACTGCGGCGGTGAATGCAAGAAAGGCCGACAGCACCCAACCCCAGACCGGCTGGGAGACATTCAAGCCGAACGCTCGATAAAGGGTAGGATAGAGCAGAAACAGACTTAGAAATCCATTGTAACAACCGGTGAAAAAAATGAATTTACCCAATATGTCTGTCTGAGTGGGTAACAACATGGTTTGTCCTCTTGAAACGTTGCTATGTTGGTTTCGCCCTGTGCCTGTTTCTAGTCTCCGATCTGATCCCCTTGGCGGG
The DNA here is from genome assembly GCA_027024125.1 of Methylothermaceae bacterium. Classification (GTDB taxonomy): domain Bacteria; phylum Pseudomonadota; class Gammaproteobacteria; order Methylococcales; family Methylothermaceae; genus Methylohalobius. The sequence continues at coordinate 539 of JALVSV010000528.1, forward strand.
CTATCACTTTCCCTGGCACTCTAAAAGCGTAACCATGAGTTCCCTGACTGCCCGCCACGACTGCTTCAATAATCGGGGCAATGATTTTTTCATCAGATTCCCAGCTAATCAGGAAATTTGCACCTACCCCTCCCTGCATATCACTTCGTTTGACCACAAGTGTCAGCGTTGCCAAAGGCCTTAATATGCGAGGTTCAGTCAGGTAGTCTCCCACATTGTTTCCCTCCGTATCATAATATCGGGCAGCCGTGACCGTCAGCGATTGATCTGGATCAATATTGCGGATGGAAACGTTGGTCAACAGGGGGATGGTGATTTCACGTCCGGATGGGGTGAATCCTTCCGTAAGGTTGGAGTAAACGGGAATATAAATGGTTTGACCTTGTGATTTCTGCAATGCTGGCAATGGGCCTGTGGATACATCGTTGATCTTCCGGTCTATGATGTTACCTTGGCCTTCTGTTCCACCGGTTTGCTGATGTTCCGTTTTTTCCTGCTTGCCCGGCTGCAACTGTTCGCAACCTGGCATGGATAATAGTATCGAAATCATCAAAAGCAGAGGGTATGACTTTTTTCTATCCATAAAATGATCTCTCCTAGCCCGAATATTGCACCAGCCGGACTCCTAACTTGGGATCGCTTTTAACTCACCCTGCAGATAATATATTGCTTTCCAGGACAGATACAAAAACTCAGTGAATGGAAACCATCTTAATCGACGGGTTCATCGCCTTCACCCTCGCCATCGTCCTTCTGTTTCTAGGCAAGGGGCTTACGATGCGCCTGGAATTTTTGCGCCGTTACAGTATCCCAGAGCCCGTGATCGGCGGTTTCGTGGGAATGATCTTAGTCGCCCTGGCCTATTTCACCCTGGACCTCAAGGTCGTTTACGATCTGGAGGTACGAGACTGGCTGCTGCTGTACTTCTTCTCCGCCATTGGCCTGCGGGCTGACATCCGCACCCTGCTTTCCGGCGGTAAGCCGCTGCTGATATTGCTCATTCTTTCCTGCTCTTACATCGTCCTGCAAAACCTGGTCGGCATGGGCGTCGCCTCCGCTTTTGGAATGAATCTCAAAACCGGCCTCATGGTGGGTTCCATATCGCTCATCGGTGGCGTCGGGACCGCTCTGGCATGGGCGCCCACCTTCGTCGAAAAACTGGGCATCAGCAACGCTTTGGAAATCGGAGTGGCCGCCAACACCGTGGGATTGATCTCCGCCGCGGTTATCGGAGGCCCCATCGCCCGTTATCTCATCAAAAAGCACCGGCTTTCGTCCGGTGAGCACGAACCGCTCGACATCGGTGTCGAGCACAAGAACCTCCATGTCCACGTGGACTATTACGGTGTGCTTTGGGCATGGTTGTGGCTGAACATCGCCATCATCCTTGGTTATCTACTTGATCTGGAATTCGAACAACTGGGACTTCAACTTCCCATGTTCGTATCCTGTCTGCTTGCCGGTATTCTGATTTGTAATCTCGGCAACCTGGTCGTAAAAAAGGAAGAACTTTGGCCAGGGGAGAAAATAGGTCTCGCCCTGATTTCGGACATCAGCCTCGGCGTCTTCATCACCATGGCCCTGATGGGCCTGCAGATCTGGGAGCTGCAGGACATGCTGGGCTTCATTGCTGTAGCGCTGGCACTCCAGATCGTTTTGTCCATAGGATTCACCATTCTGCTGGTATTCCGCCTGATGGGGCGCGACTACGAGGCTAGCGTGATCAGTGCCGGCTTCGGTGGCATCACTTTGGGCTCCACCGCTACAGCCATCGTCAACATGACCGCAGTCAGCAAGCAATACGGACCTGCCCATCGAGCCTTCGTGGTCGTTCCCCTAGTGGCCGGCTTTTTCATCGACCTGGTCAATGCCCTAATCGTCAACCTGTTCGTGGCCCTTTGAAGCCTTCAAAACAGCGCCACCTCGAGGTTCAGGATTACCCGATAATCGACGATATCGTTGCCTCCGCCGAACTGCTTCAGTTCGGCCCGCCGCAACCGTAGCCACAAACCTTCCAGTTTCCCCCGGGTGGGCCGAAAATCCAGGGTGACGTCCCATTCGGCCTGGTCGGGTGCATCCGTCGAGGAATAGCCACGGGCTTAAAGA
>JALVSV010000529.1 GCA_027024125.1 Methylothermaceae bacterium
CCTACAGGGGCGAACCCGGACCGACAAATTTGTCGGGAACAAATTTGAACAGCCGACAGGCTGGCCCCAACGGGGTGAACCACAGGGAAGTGGTTCATAAAGTCCAGCGAACTTTCGCAGCCGGGCGAGCGTCCAAACCCGGAAGTTTGGGCAAGACTTTCTTGCGCAGCAGGACTGCACAGCAAGAAAGTATTCACGAAGTTTTTCGAAGCAGACCATCTGACCCGGCTTGAATAGATGACGGAGTCCTGATCCAAACAGCCTGATCGCGATTATAGCAAGGCTGCATTTGCTATACTCGATAGCCTGCCGAGCAAACCGTCAAACCATCATGGACCAACCATCCCTATCACTCTTGTCCGCCCATGCCTGGAAACAAAGGCTGGTGTTCTGGTGTGGCGCCGTCATGGTGGGCCTTTTCATCAGTGCCTTGACCGTGATCAGTGAATTGGCGGTGACTTGGTTGAGGGGATTTTTCCACCAATTTCCCTGGGCGATTTTCCTGATTTGTCCTACTGGGATGGCATTGCTGGTGTGGTTGACCGAACGTTTTTTTCAAGGGGCCGAACGCAGTGGCGTACCCCAGGTCAAGGTCGCTCTGGCCATTCACCATGATCTACAACTGCGTTACCGATTCGTCTCCTTTCGCATCGCCATCGGCAAGGTGTTGCTCACCAATCTGGGACTTCTGGCAGGAAGTTCCGCCGGACTGGGAGGACCGGCCATCCAAATCGGCGCCTCTATCATGACTGCCCTGGGAAAAGCTGCCCGGTTTCCTCCCCACTATCTGGAGCGGGGATTCATTCTGGCAGGCAGCGCCGCCGGCTTCGCTGCCTTGTTCAGTGCCCCACTGGCTGGAATCATCTTTGCCATCGAGGAACTGGGGCGTTCCTTTGAGGAAAAAATCAGCAGCCTGGTTCTGACCGCAATCATCCTGGCAGGGATGACCGCCTTCATCCTGTTACACCATTACGTCTTTTTGCAGGCTGGTGAAGCCATTCTTCCCCGGGGTAAGAGCTGGTTGGCCATTCCGGCATGTGGTATTGTCGGTGGTGTGGCTGGAGGCATCTTCAGCAGGCTGATGATCCATGGAAGTGGCCTGATATCACAACTCTCCATGAGGAGAAGGCTGACAATGGCACTGATTTGCGGCCTGATCCTGGCTGCGGTTCACACGGGTTCAGAAGGACTCACTCTGGGAACCGGTTATCCCATGCTGAAACACATTCTCACCACCCCTCAATCGGTCGAACCGACCTTTCCTTTGCTGAAATTCCTCGCCACCTTTGCCACCGCCATCAGCGGCGTTCCAGCCGGACTGTTTGTTCCGTCTCTCTCCGTGGGCGCAGGGCTTGGCGCCAATCTCATGCACTGGCTACCTATCGCTCCCGCATTAGCGGTGGTACTTCTCACCATGTGCGCCTATTTTGCCGGGATCTTCCAAAACCCCATGACCGCTTTCGTGCTGGTCATGGAAATGACCGATACCCACGAACTGCTACTGCCTTTGATGGCAACTTCTTTTATAGCCAGTGGAACCTCCCGCCTGATCAACCATCAACCTCTGTATGAAACCATGACCGCAGCTTATGCCAAACGTTTTCAACAGTAAAATTAATCTTTTACTTGTGCTTCTGCTGGTGGCGGGCGGATTCTGGTGGTTGGCAAGACCCACACCGGTTCCAGCTGTTACCTTGACCACCCTGGCAGGCAAAAGAATCGCCCTTAACAAATTAAATGGCAAAGTGGTATTACTCAGTTTCTGGGCCACCGACTGCCCCGCCTGCCTACAGGAAAGAGCGCTCCTGGAAAGGATCTATCGGCAATTCTCTTCCCGTGGACTGAGGCTATACGCCATCGCCATGCCCTATGACCCACCAAACCGGGTCATGCAATTCGTCAAGACCCATCCACCCTCCTATCCGGTGGCACTAGATCCCTTTGGCAGGATCAGTCAGGCCTTTGAGGTTGCACTCATTCCCACATCGATCCTGATTTCCCCTGACGGTTCCCTGGTGTGGCGGCATACCGGCATCCCCGACTTGGATCGATTACAATCCCTCATAGAAAATTTGCTTCACCAAGGAGATTGACCATGTGGCTCAAGGCCTTTCATTTGATTTTCATGGTGACCTGGTTTGCCGGATTGTTCTATCTGCCTCGCCTCTTCGTCTATCACGCCATGGCTGAAGACCAGATTGGACAGGAGCGTTTCAAGATCATGGAACGCAAACTGTATTTTGGCATCATGACCCCAGGCATGATTCTGACGTTTGTCTTTGGCTTCTGGATGCTTGGGTCTTATGCTTGGGACATCTATTCTCAGCAAGGATGGCTACACGTCAAATTGGTGCTGCTTGCAGGACTGGTTGCCTACCATGTGGCTTGTGGCAAATGGTTGTTCGATTTCATACACAACCGCAATCAACATAGCCATGTGTTCTTCCGCTGGGTCAATGAAGTCCCAGTTCTGTTCCTTTTTGTCATCGTGATCCTGGCTACGATAAAACCCTTCTGACTCATATTTCTACTACACTTGCAATAAGGGGTAACTACAACGCTGCTCTGGCCTGTTGCCATGCCATGTAGCCCCTTGATCAGGATCAATCTGGTTCAAGCCTTTCAGGAACCAAACGCTACGGGGGTAAAAATGATGAAACTGGCGTTGATCTGGAGCCTGGCGATGTCCCTTTCTGCCCATGCCAGTGAGACCCGGTTATCTGTCCCTTTGATGGATCGCGGGACAGGGACTCTTTATGTCGCAGGGAAAGTGGGAAACGAGGAGTCTGTCAACTTTCTGGTGGATACTGGCTCGAGCTTTTCCACGATCAACCAGAAGCTGCTCGAACGCCTACAGGTGCAGGGAGAAGCCAAGTATCTGAGAACCCAGGTCGGCACACTGGCTGATGGCACCAGGATCGAGGTCCCCTTGTATCAGGTGCGTCATCTGCAGATCGGAAATAGCTGCACCATCGAAGACATCGAAGTGGCCGTCTTTCCCAATAATCGGCGGGTGATTCTCGGTCTCAACGTGTTGAGCAGGATCAGCCCTTTCGCCATTTCCGTGGATCCTCCCAGGTTAAGCATGGCAGGCTGCAACGTGATCACTGCCGACAATTCCAATCAAATAGAGCCATCCCTGGCAGCTCTCCCTCAAAAAGTCCGATAGGGACTTATTTGTCTTTCGCTGTGGAAGCTTCTGGCTGCATCAGCTGTTCGGTTACGGGCTCCATTTCGAACTGAGCGAACTCCGCAGAATCCAGCTGACCATCCTGGTTCTTGTCCAGTTCGCTGAACCCTTTGGCCAGCTCAGGTTTTGCTTTTGCTTCTTCGGCACTGATCAAACCGTCTTTATTGGCATCCAGATCATTCAAGGTGGTTCCAGCAAAAACCATTCCGGAAAACAGGGTGAACATTCCAGCGGCAATAATCTTTTTCATATCGTTTTCTCCTAAAGTAGTTACGTTTGCATTCAATGCAACCAAATTCATAGCACATGGCGTGCCACATTATGTTTTAACCAATATTTTCAATACGTTATAAAAAACCAATATAGCGATCGCCCCTCAGATTGTCGCCTTGAAAAGACAGCCGCAACTCCCAGGAACGCGGCATGCTTAAGATTGCCATGGGCATCAGCCACTTATGATTGTCGCTAGAAAGTAACATATGGATTGATTGGATTCGAACCAGGACCACGTCATCTAAACACGTAAGGGATCGAGTAAAGGGGCAGGTGGTCTGTTTCGAAAGCCTCGCCGGCAGGGACGCCGGCGTGGAGCCTACAAGGAAGTATTCATGGCGTTTTTCGAAGCAGATCACCTGCCCCGGGACCGAATAGATGACGAAGCCCTGGGATTCGAACACTACTGGCTTGTGGAGAAGGACAACTCAGTTTAAGGTATACAGGTTTAGTTGACTGACGGGCTAATGAGCATGTCCCTATCACCACGGCTTGGTTTCTTTCTCGGATTCTTGTTCTGCGCTTCCTTAATGGGTGTCGCCGCCTGGTTCCAGTTCGTAGAAAAACTTGAACCATGTCCGTTGTGTATCACCCAACGGGTATTCGTACTGGCGGTAGGCATCATTCTTTTATTGGCCAGTATCCACCAGCGTCTTTCAAGGTTCTACGGAACCCTCGCCGGTTTGCTGGCGATGGGAGGCGCAGCCGTCTCTGCCCGTCATGTCTGGTTACAGAATCTTCCCGAGGAAGAAGTGCCCGCCTGCGGCCCGGGGCTGGCCTATATCTTCAAACACTTTCCCCTGACTGAAACCATACGCCTCCTTTTCAGCGGTACCGGAGAATGCAGCGAGGTACTTTGGACCTTTCTGGGGCTGAGCATACCCGCTTGGACACTCGTAGCGTTTCTGGGCCTGGCCTTGTGGTCTTTCTGGAACACCTGGTGCAACACATGACCGGGGAAAAGCCCTAATCGCACCCATTGTGTTTGTTCTCGCAGATACAGCACCTATCTACTTGGAACAAGAGGGCCACCATCACGCCTGATTCATGGCCAATCTTGCATGTAAAGGGCTTTTTCGCGGAAAATGGGCGCGCAAGAATTCCATCTGATCACTCAAAATTTTGCGCCCCTGAAGATAAATATATTCTGCATGGGTAGGAACGAAAGGGATCGCAAGTAACTCCAATCCTGCCTGTTCCGGGGTGCGATTGGCCTTATGGTTATTGCATCGCTTACAGGCCGCCACGACGTTGGTCCAGTGATCCTGGCCACCTTGACTCAAAGGGGTCACATGATCACGTGAAAGATCACGATGGAGGAATTTTTGCCCGCAATACAGACACAAATAATTGTCGCGGCGAAATAAGGCGTGGTTATTGAGGGGAGGGGTGTAATTGGCGTTGCGGGTGCGAGTGAGCTTCTCATGACCATGGGTCGCAATGATCGAATTGACTTCGATAACACTACGCTTCCCGGTAAGCGCATTGATTCCCCCGTGGAATCGATAGAGAAGTGTTCCGCAGGTATAAGCCACCTGTTCCAGGTAATACAGTTTCACCGCCTCCTGGTAGCCTATCCATTCCAGAGGCATTCCCGAAGCGTCGGTTCGCAATAATTGCAAGGAAAGGAAATTCATAGAGCCTCCACTCTGATACCGTTCACCACACATCCCGCCTGTTGTCAAACTTATGCACACCTGCCTGGTCACTCCGCATCCTTACACAGGATGCAACCGCAGCAAACCATCAGAACATTCTTAACTTATTGGTTTATAATGTCGTTTCCATGCTGAGCAGAAAAGTTACATTTTGAGAAAAGCCCCGGAATCATGCGTCCCACAGCCATTGATCAGCATCTTTTCCACAGACCTATCCACAAATTCTGTGCATAAAATTTTTCGTTATTGTTTCCTATCTCGATAAAAACCATTTTGTATTCGTGATAATACTTCAAAAGAGGACTCAACTGGAAGCACTGGGAGATTTATGACGCAAGTTGTCAAGGTGGCCGTTCCGGTGCGCATATCCACCCTGTTCGATTATCTCCCCCCTCCAGGCATGCAAAGTACAGAACTGCGGCCAGGAATGCGGGTAAAGGTTCCTTTCGGACGTATCACCCACATTGGCATCGTTGTAAGCCTCAACCAGGAGAGCGAGGTGGATCCGGAAAGGTTGCGCCCTATCCTTGAAATAATCGATGATGAAGTCATATTTTCCCCTTCCGATCTGGAATTTCTCCGCTGGACAGCAAGTTATTATCATTATCCTCTGGGGGAAGTGTTGGCCACTGCCCTGCCAGTGATTTTGCGTCAGGGAAAAGCGGCCCGCCTCCGTGGTATCGATCAGTTGCGCCTCATAGCATCCGAAGCGGAAGGCACAATCCCCAGCCGGGCAAAGCGCCAGCTTGCCTTGCTAAAGCTGCTCCAGGAAAATGACGGTATGATGACCACCACTGCCCTTTCCAGCCTGGAATGGGAATGGCGTCCGGCCGCCAAGGCACTGGAAAAGAAGGGTCTGCTCGTATTTGAAAACGCGGTTCCATCCTCAACCTCGTTCAGCCCAACGACATTCCATTTCAATCCGGCACAAACATCTGCGGTCGAAACGATGGTCGAAGCCTTGGGCGACTTTAACGTGTTTCTGCTGGAGGGCGTCACAGGGAGTGGAAAGACCGAAGTTTACTTGGGCGTGGCCGAAGCAGCCCTACGCCAGGGCCGCCAGATATTGGTGTTGTTCCCTGAAATTTCCCTGTCCCCCCAATTGCATACCCGGTTCAAGAAACGCCTGGGCTGTCCCATTGGCATTTATCATTCAGGACTAAGCGACACGGAAAGACTGAATGCCTGGCTCGGCTTCAAAGAAGGGAGGCTGCCGGTTCTCCTGGGAACCAGATCGGCCATATTCGTTCCGATGGCCCAACCAGGTTTGATCGTCGTCGATGAGGAGCACGACCCATCTTTCAAACAACAGGAGGGGTTCCGTTTTTCGGCCCGTGACTTGGCAGTGGTCAGGGCCAGGCTCGCAGGGATTCCCGTTGTATTGGGCTCGGCGACCCCTTCATTGGAATCGATTTACAATGCCCAAAGGGAGAAATATCGCCGGCTGAGATTGGCAGAACGAGCAGGCAATGCCAATCCCCCCAAAATCCAGCAAATTGACATTCGTAACCAGAAGCTTCATGCCGGTCTTTCACCCCCTGCAATCATAACGATCGAACGAACCCTGAACCGCCAGGAGCAGGTCCTGGTCTTTCTCAACCGGCGTGGCTTTGCGCCGGTGCTGATTTGTCATTCCTGTGGTTGGACGGCGGATTGCCCACGTTGCGACGCCCGAATGGTCCTTCATCATCAGCAGGACAGATTAAAATGCCATCACTGTGCTCACGAAATGCCCGTTCCTTCCATCTGCCCTGTCTGTCACACCAAGGCTTTGGTTCCCCTGGGTCAGGGCACAGAAAAGGTCGCAAAAGAACTGGAAACGTTGTTTCCTCAGGCCCATATCGGCCGCATCGATCGCGACACCACCACCCGCAAGGGTAGTTTGGAACAACTTATGCATCAGGTACACAGTGGAAAGATAGATATTCTTCTGGGTACCCAGATGCTTGCCAAGGGGCATCACTTCCCTAATGTCACATTGGTGGTGATTCTCGATGCCGATGCAGGAATATACAGCACCGACTTTCGAGCTTCCGAACGCATGGCACAGTTGATCACCCAGGTGGCAGGAAGAGCTGGCAGGGCAATCAAACCCGGATTGGTGCTCATTCAGACCCGACACCCGGACCATCCCCTTCTGTCCGCACTTCTCTACCAGGGCTACCCCGCCTTTGCCAAACAAGCTCTGGAAGAACGTCGACAGGCAGGACTACCGCCATTCAGTTACCAGGCTTTGTTACGGGCAGAAGCTCTGCAACCCCACATACCGGACAAGTTCATGCAACGAGCCGGTCATCTGGCCCGGTCTCTTGGAAGATCGAAGGTCACCGTCCTGGGCCCCGCACCCGCACCGATGCCCAAGAGGGCCGGACGTTACCGATTCCAGCTGCTGCTCCAATCAGCCGAGCGTACATCGTTGCATTGTGTACTCGATCAACTGATACCAGGTCTGAAGCGATTACCCGAGCATCGAAAAATCCGCTGGTCAATTGATGTTGATCCTGCGGATTTATATTGAGACAACTGAAACATTCTGACGGCCCCGGATTTTTCATCCGCCTTGTAGCAGTGCCTCTACTTCCGCTCGTGCAGGGATACCGGGGCGCCCTCCCATCCTGGTGCAGCACAAAGCAGCCGCGGCACTGGCAAAACGCAATGCTTCCTCCCACTCCATCCCTTCTGCCACGCAGGCGGCGAAAGCCCCGTGGAAAGTATCACCTGCGCCCGTCGTGTCGATGGCCTTCACAGGGTAAGCGGGAAGGTGCCCTCGGGTGTCACCTCGCTGCCAAATCAGACCCTCCTCTCCCAAAGTGATCACCACAGCCGATGAATTTTGCGCCAATTCACCCAAGGCCAGCCAGGGATTGTCATCTCCCAGCCATTGGGTCGCAAATTTTCTGGAGGTCAGCAGATAATCGACCTCGTACATCAATGACCTCGTTCCATCATGAAGAGAGCCTGCATCCAGGAT
>JALVSV010000530.1 GCA_027024125.1 Methylothermaceae bacterium
CAGGACCACGTCATCTAAACACGTAAATGATTGATTGGAGGGGCAGGTGGTCTGATTCGAAAGCCTCGCCGGCAGGGAAGCCGGCGTGGAGCCTACAGGGAAGTATTCACGGCGTTTTTCGAAGCAGACCAGCTGCCCTGGGACCGGATAGATGACGGAGCCCTGTCTCCCAGCAGAAGGCCGTTGCCTTCTCAATCAAAGCCTGTCATGATTTAAAGTTTTATTTTTCAATCCAACCAAGCACTTGGAGGAAACATGCGCACACTCACGATCCTGCTTCCCCTGTTGACTTTCTTTTGGGCGTCGACGGTTTCAGCACACGGTCCGGTACGCCAAAAGGTCGATGAGGAAATCCTCATCAATGCACCTGCGGAAAAAGTCTGGGATCTCATCAAAGACCCTTGCAGCATGAAACAGTGGCACCCACAAGTAGAAGACTGCACCGCTGAAGGCAACCAGAAGGGCGCCTTGATCAAACTGACCTTGAAAAATGGCGGATGGATCAACGCCACCCTGAAAAAAATCGACGACAAGAAGAAGATCTTTGCTTACAAATTCAATACCGACGATATCAGCACGACCCATACGATCGTTCACGCGAATCAGGAAATCAAGGTCCCATTGATACCTGTGGCAAACTTTTCCGCCAGCATCATGGTCAAAGAGGAAGGTGACAGCCAGGCCAAGGTGATATGGAAAGCAGCCTTCTATCGCGCTTACATGAACAACAATCCACCCGAGGAAATGAATGAGGAAGCCGGAATCAAAGCAGTGACCGATTTTCTGCGTAGCGGGCTGGAGAACCTGAAAAAGATAGCGCAATAAGCAAGATCCTATGATGAATTCTTCATTGCTTCCCAAACTATTGAGAGTGGCGGCATCAGCCGCCCTCTTTTTCTGTATCCAGGCATCTGCCAAACCATTCGCTTTCATCACCAACCAGGGTGCCGACAGCCTGACGGTGATCGATACAGAGGATAACAGCGTCATCAAAACGCTGAAAGTCGGCTCCAAGCCCTCCGGAGTAGCGGTCAGCGGAAATGGCCACATCATTTTGGTAACCAATCCGGGAAGTAAAGATATCACCATCGTGGACGGTGACAAACTTGAAGTGGTGGGTGTGGTGACAGTAGGGGAGGGACCCTTGGGTGTCGCGGTCGATTCTTCCGGGAAGCGCGGCTACGTCGCCGACTGGTACCAGCATTATGTCAGTGTGATCGACATTCCAAACCGCAAGGTCATCGCCAGAATTCCAGTTGGCAAATCCCCTTCAGGTCTGGTTGTCAGCAAAGATGGGAGAAAGCTCTACGTAGCCAATCGTGACAGCAATTCGATCTCACTGATTGACGCTACCAAACTGAAAGTTGTTGCGACAGGCAAGGTCGGTGAACATCCTTTTGGGATTGCTCTGGACGAAAAATATGGGCGACTGTATGCCGCCAATGTCCTTTCCAACGATGTCAGTGTACTCGATGCACGATCCCTAAAGCCGATAGGAACCGTTTCCGTGGGGGAACGTCCCTATGCCATCGCTCTGGCGTTGGGAGGTAAACGTGTCATCGTCACCAACCAATATGACGATACAGTCTCGGTCATCGATGCAGACCGGCTGAAAGTCATCGAAACTCTGGAGGTGGGTGAATACCCGGAAGGCATAGCCGCCCATCCAAACGGTCACAAGATTTATGTTGCCAACTGGTTCAGCAACAGTGTATCGGTCCTGGATATGGATGAACTGAAATCCATGATTTCCATTCCCACTGGCGATGGCAGCAGGGCATTCGGTCAATTCATCGCTCCATGACTGAAGAACTGGACAAGCTAAACCGGGCTGCGGACCTCCTATTGGACATGGAGGCGGAAATGCGGCGTCTGGGTATGTGGGACAGTATCCCTCCCTCTGAAGAAGCCTTGGCAAGTACCTTACCCTTCTGCTGTGATACGCTATCTTTTCCCCAATGGCTGCAGTTCGTTTTCCAGAAGCGGATGAAAAGGCTGATCGAGGCGAACGCCCCTTTACCTTCCCAGTGTGGCATCGCCCCCATGGCCGAGGAGTGGTTTGCAGGATCTGATCCGGGCTTGGTCCATCTGATCCGGTTGCTACGTGAGTTCGACGAATTGATGAGTGATTAAATATGGCGAGTAAACCAGAAGAATTGACCGTTGATTATAAAGAGGGTGGAGTTCACACCGTCAAGGAACTCGACAAGGTCATCCTGTCCAAAGGGGCTTGGACCACCATCCTGTTCCGTTACCGGGAATGGGACGCCCGCAAGGAAGACTACGGCCCGGAAAAATACACCATTCGGCGTTATCAGAAACGCAACGGAGAATATCAGCAACGCTCCAAATTCAATATCTCCAGCCGTGACCAGGCCAAAAATATTGTTGAAGCATTGCAGCAATGGATCTCCGAAGGGAATGAACCTTCCAGTGAATCTTGAATCAACCCACTAAAACCGTATAATTCCTAATCTTCACTCCAGCCGGTGTAGCTCAGTCGGTAGAGCAACTGATTCGTAATCAGTAGGTCAGCGGTTCGATTCCGCTCACCGGCTCCAATTTCGTTGTGGAGCCACGCATCCTCATACAGAGGATGGCGGCTTTAGTGTATTCCAACAAGGCCATTGCCTAGGCAC
>JALVSV010000531.1:0-1991 GCA_027024125.1 Methylothermaceae bacterium
GGATGGTACCATCGTCATCGTCGAGAACGTCGATCGCCATCTGGCAGACTCCCTGTCTGACGAGCCACGCTGGCACGTGGTAAGGCGGGCCTGCCTGGAAGTGGGTCGGCCGATCGTCTTCGCGATCGCCATCATCATATTGGTTTTCCTGCCCTTGTTCACTCTTCAGGGGGTGGAAGGCAAGACCTTCCGGCCACTGGCCTATACCGTCGCCCTGGCAATGCTCGGTTCCTTGATCTATGCCCTGGTGGCCGCTCCTGCCATCAGCAACCTGCTACTCAGACGAACACGTTTAACTGAAACAGAAAGCCCCCATTCACCTGATGCACCGGCTCAGGAAGTGTGGTTGGTCCGGAAATTGCTTGAAGTCTACCGGCCCTGGGTCACCTGGTTCGTCGAGCACCGCAAGGTCGCCGTTGGCTTGTCACTGACTCTGTTGGTGATCGGGATGGTCGTGTTCCCTTTCCTGGGCTCCGAATTTACCCCCAAACTGCGGGAAGGAACCCTGGTGGTCCGGCTGACCATGGCCCCTTCCATCGCCATCGACGAGACCCGACGCCTCACCCTGCTTGCAGAGCGACGGCTGATGGCCATTCCCGAAGTGACCGGCGTCACCAGCCGCATCGGCCGTGGTGAGGTGGGCGCCCATACCGACCCGGTCAATTCCGCGGAGATGTATGTGCTGCTGAAACCCAAGGATCAGTGGCGCCGGCCCGGGGACCAGGAATTCGTGGAGGAACAAGTCAGGGAAACCCTGCACGGTCTGCCGGGGATTCTGGTCAACCTGACCCAGCCCATCGAGATGACGGTCGATGAGCTGTTGGAAGGGGTGCGGGCGGAACTGGCCATCAAGTTGTTCGGTGACGATCTGGAAACTCTCAAGGACAAGGCGGATGACATCGCCGCCGTGATCGGCAAGGTCGATGGCGCCGCCGACGTCCAGGTCGCCCAGGTGAGCGGGACTCCGCAGCTTTTGATTCGCCCGGACAGGGAACAGGTGGCCCGCTATGGACTCAACATCGAGGACGTGCAGTCAACTCTGCGGGCCGCTGTGGGTGGGGAAACAGCGGGACAGGTGTTCGAGGGTATCCGCCGTTTCGATATCTATGTACGTTATCGCAAGGATGCCCGGGCCACCCCGGAGGCCATCGCCGAGCTATTGATTCCGGGACCGGAGGGTATCCGGGTTCCCCTGTCCCAGGTGGCTGAAATCAAGGAGCTGGTAGGACCACGGCAGATCACCCGGGAAAACAACCAGCGTTTCATCACCATTCAGGCCAACGTGGTTGGCCGCGACATCGGCTCCTTCGTCGCCGAGGCGCAACGACAGATCGACCAGTCTGTGGATCTGCCGCCGGGTTATCTGGTGACCTGGGGCGGCCAGTTCCGTCTCCAACAGGAGGCCAACAAGCGTCTGGCGGTGGTGGTGCCCATCACTCTACTGGGAGTGGCGCTACTGCTCTACAGCAATTTCGGATCGCTCAAGAACACCGCACTGATCTTGCTCAACATCCCCCTGGCGCTGGTGGGTGGCGTCCTTGCCCTGGCGCTGTCCGGACAGCACCTGTCGGTACCGGCCTCGGTGGGCTTCATCGCCCTGTTTGGGATCGCCCTTGAGAATGGCATGGTGCTGGTCACCTATCTGAACCAACTGAGGCAGGATGGGATGTCTTTGGACGAAGCCTCCATCCGGGGTGCCTGCCTGCGCCTTAGACCGGTGCTGATGACTGCTGTCACCACGGCGCTGGGGCTGATTCCCCTGCTGCTCGCATCAGGGACCGGATCCGAGGTTCAGCGGCCGTTGGCCACGGTGGTGATCGGGGGGCTGGTCACCTCCACGGTGTTGACCCTGCTGGTGATCCCGGCCTTGTACAAATGGTTTGCGGCAATCATCCAGGACGACAACATGTAACGCCGTGGATTCATTGATTCACCGCTGAGACGCGGAGGGCGCAGAGACAGAATCATTCTTCGTCCCCGGTGACTGACAA
>JALVSV010000531.1:2023-8037 GCA_027024125.1 Methylothermaceae bacterium
CGGTGGGCACGAGAGTCTGCATGAAACCGACTAATGGAGCGAGAAACCCATGAAACAAGTCATTGCGTATATCAAAAGCCACAAACTCGAAGACGCGTCCCTGGCGCTTCATCGGATCCGGGGCTTTCCTGGTATGAGTGTACTGGATATCCGTGGCGTGGGAAGCAGCCGTGACGCACCCCGGACGGAGCAAGACTACAGTTACCGCTTTCGTGAGCGGATCAAACTGGAGATCAATTGCCCGGATGATCTGGTAGAGCCAATCATTGATGCCATCGAACGAAGCGCCCATACCGGCCTTCCTGGTGATGGCAAAATCTATGTGCTGCCAGTGGAAGAAGCGGTCCGGATCCGAACTGGTGAACGAGGGGAGGTCGTGGATGGAGGATAAGGCGGGTTGCTGCGAATCTCCCACCGTCACCTCGGATCGCAATAAGGAACCGGATGGACTCGTGTTCCGAATCGAAGGAATGGATTGTGCCGAAGAAATAGCGATTTTGAAACAGACCGTGGGTCCTCTGGTAGGCGGTGAAGGGCATCTGTCCTTCGATCTCCTCCATGGGAGGATGAAGGTGCTTCCGGATGCAGGGCAGGTGTCAATCCGGGAAATTCAAAAAGCCGTCTCCCGCACGGGAATGAAGGCCACACTTCTGGAAACAGAGAAAGTCCGGAACCATGACCAGGACAGACCCTGGCAGAGCCTGTTCACCCTGTTGTCCGGCCTTTCCCTGGCAGCCGGTCTGGGATGGCATCTGTATGAAGCCGGCAGCCTCGATCAGGTCCTGGCATTGTTTGCCGGCCATAAGGAAGAGGTTCATTGGCCTGAGAAGATCGCTTTCGGCATGACGATTGTCTTTGGCGCTCCTTGGGTGGTCACCAAGGCAGGTTATGCTTTATTGCGCCTGCGCCCGGACATGAACCTGTTGATGACCCTGGCGGTGGCCGGCGCCCTGGCCTTGGGCGAATGGTTCGAGGCGGCGACGGTGACCTTCCTGTTCGCGCTGGCACTGACCCTGGAACGCTGGAGCGTCAATCGCGCCCGCCGGGCGGTGACGTCCCTGTTGGAGACAGCACCTGATACTGCCCGTATGCGGCTTGAAAATGGTGAAGAAAAACAAGTGCCTGTCACCTCGGTACCCTTGGGGGCCAGGGTCATCGTTCTGCCGGGCGAGAAAATCCCAGTGGACGGCCGGGTGGTGGCTGGTGAAAGCAGCGTCAACCAGGCGCCGATCACCGGTGAAAGCGTACCGGTGACCAAAATCCCTGGGGAGGAAGTCTTTGCCGGGACCCTAAATGGGGAAGGCGTCTTGGAGATCACCGTGGAAAAGACCGCCGCCGATACCACGCTCGCCCGCATCATCCGGATGGTGGAGGAAGCTCACGAGCGTAAGGCAACCGTGGAACAGTGGGTGGAACGTTTTGCCCGTATTTACACGCCAGTGGTATTCCTAGCTGCCCTTCTGGTCTGGGTGGGGCCTCCTCTGTTGCTGGAGGCAACCTGGCAGGTCTGGTTCTACCGGGCGCTGGTCCTTCTGGTGATCGCCTGCCCTTGTGCCCTGGTCATCTCGACGCCTGTCAGTATCGTCGCTGCCCTGGCAAGCTCCTCGCGTCAGGGGATCCTGGTCAAGGGGGGTGTGTATCTGGAACGGCCAGCGGTACTGAAGGTGATGGCCTTCGACAAGACCGGGACCTTGACCTGCGGCGAACCCGCAGTCGAGCGAATCGTCCCCATTGGAGCCGACGAATCGAGTATTGTAGCCCTGGCTGCTGCCCTGGAGAAACACAGTACCCATCCGGTGGCCGAGGCATTCCGTCGTCAGGCAGAAATGCTTAAACTTTCGCCTCCGCTAGCAGAATCAGTGAAAACCATAGCAGGACGCGGAGTGACGGGGCAAATCGCCGGCAAGACCTTCTGGCTCGGTTCCATACGATTTGCCACCGAACATGTCGAGAGCTGGCCGAAGGACATTCAGATCTCACGACTCGAACAAGAGGGTCGGACCCTGATCGCCCTGGGCAGCGACCACCAACTGCTGGGCCTCATCACCCTTACCGACAACCCACGGCCGGAAGCAGCAACCGCAATGGAACGGCTGCGTCAGCTGGGCATCCGCCCGGTCATGCTGACCGGTGACCGACAAACCGTTGCCGAACACATCGCCAGGCAAATCGGGATCGAAGAAATCTATGCCGGTCTTTTACCGGAAGCCAAGGTACAGTTGGTGGAGGAATTGACCAAGCGTTTCCGTCACGTCGCCATGATCGGCGACGGCATCAACGATGCTCCAGCCCTGGCCCGGGCCGAGGTGGGAATTGCCATGGGTGCAATCGGTTCCGATGCTGCCATCGAAGCGGCCGACATTGCCCTTATGAGTGACGACCTGCTGCACTTGCCCTGGTTGATCCGTCACGCCCGCCGTACCCTGTGGATCATCCGTGAAAACATCGCTTTCGCCCTGGGAGTGAAGGCCGTCTTCATGGGGCTTGCTATTATGGGGCAGGCCACTTTGTGGATGGCGGTAGCGGCCGATATGGGGGCGTCACTGCTGGTGGTGGCCAATGGGTTGAGATTGCTGAGAAGCAAAAGATAGCTCAATGCGACTCAGCTGGATAGATCTCCCTGCCTTCCCGTTGGATCCGTTGCTTCAGGCGATGGTTGGCCAGGCGGTCCCAGTGCACGACATCGAGGCGGAAAATGAGAGGTAGATCTTCCAGCGCTGACCACAGCTCGGTGAAACGTTGCCGGGTCATGTCTGGTGCGACGACTGCAAGATCGATATCCGAATGCGGTTGGAAATCTCCCCTCCCCCGCGACCCGTAGACCAAGACCCGCTGGATCTCTGGAAAACGGCGAAATACCCGACGCAGATCTTCCAGGATGGCTTCCGACAGGCCATAGCTGGTCAGCGTTTCCATGTATCCGCCCGCATGGCCAGTTGTTCCAGAAGAGGTAATCCGACTTGGCAGACAAACGAATAAACCTCCTCTGCCAGAGATTCGTCGTAGGTATGGGTGGTCAGGTTTCGCATCCGGTGCAGTTCGGTCCATGAATTGCCGTCTTCGATCAGTCCCAGTTCCAGGGCTGCCTGCAAAGTGGCTTTGGGGCTCCGGGTATCGATGTCTTCCTGGAGTAGTTTGAGCCTTAGCATTTTCCAGGCCAGTTCGTAACAAAACTCGAAGCGCTGGATCACCGAATCGCGAATGAAGTCATTTTTCTCCTGCTGGCAGGCTTCCTCCAGTCGTTTGACGGCCTTTTGGAAGTCCGCTATACGTTGTTGCAATCGATCCAGGTTCATTTTTTTCTCTGTGGTCAGGTATGGTATCAAGTATTCAAGATAGAAGGTTCAAAGTCTATGGCACATGAACATCACCATCATCACCATCATGGAGGTGACATCGGCGAGACCCGGCTGATCTGGGCGCTGCTGGTCAACGTCCTGTTGACCTTGGTCCAGATCGTCGGCGGTATCGTTTCCGGCAGTCTGGCGCTGGTGGCCGACGCCCTCCACAACCTGTCCGACGCCGGCTCCCTGGGGGTGGCCCTGATCGCCCGCCGGATAGCCAAACGGCCGGCCGACGAGCTGCGCACCTTCGGCTATCAGCGGGCGGAACTGATCGGCGCCCTGATCAACCTGACCGCCCTGATCCTGATCGGGCTGTACCTGATCTACGAGGCGATCATCCGTTTCTTCAATCCCGAGCCCATCGAAGGCTGGCTGGTGGTCTACGTGGGCGGCTTCGCCCTGGTGGTGGACGTCGTCACGGCCATGTTGACCTATGCCATGTCCAAGCACAGCCTCAACATACGTGCCGCCTTTCTCCACAACGTCGCCGACGCCCTGGGCTCGGTGGCGGTCATCGTCGCCGGGAGCCTGATCCTGCTGTTCGGCTGGACCGTCGCCGACCTGATCTGCACCCTGCTCATCGCCGCCTATGTGCTCTGGCACGGCTGGAGCGAGATCAAACACACCATCCGCATCCTGATGCAGAGCACCCCCCTGGACATCGACCTGGCCGAACTGGTCCACACCCTGGAGAGCGAGGAAGGAGTCAAAAGCCTGCACCACGTACACGTATGGGACATCGACGAACACCGCCGCTCCCTGGAAGCTCATGTGGTGATCGACCCGGACGATTCCGGAAAGATCGAGGCCATCAAGCAGCGTATCAAAAACCGCCTGGCCGAGCGCTACAAGGTCCATCACTCTACCCTGGAATTCGAGCTGGAGGTGCCGGACTCGGCCCAGGTCTGTTTGGTCGAACCCTGCCACAACGGCATCTGCGGCCCATCACAGCCTGAACATGAAAAAGGCGGGGAACACACTCACAAACACGGCTCGTTACGCCCTTTGTTCCTGGTTCTGGCGCTACTGTCTCTGATGACAGGGATTGGTTTACGCTTCTATGAAGCGGGGGGAGAATGGCAGTTATGGCTCATTTCCCTGCGGGAGCCGGACAGGTGGATGCTGTACGAATGGGGCGCTTATGTCACCGCCCTGGGGTTTCTGGCAAGTGCTTTTGTGACAAGAAAAAAATGGTAAAGTGATTTTGTTTTTCACTTTACGAAGACCAATGTCTGACATCGTCACACTCAGCGCGAAAAATCAGGTTGTGATCCCCCGTTCCGCCCGCCAGACCCTGAAACTGAAACCCGGCCAGCAGCTGCTCGTTCTGGTGCGTGACGATCATCTGATCATGGTACCCAAACCAGATGATTTCGTTGCCAGGCTGCGCGGTCTTCACAAGGAAATCTGGGAAAAGACAGACAGCCAGAGGTATCCTGAGACAGAAAGGAATGCCTGGGAAGCTTCACACAATCATTGAAGCTCTTTCTTGCCTTGCAGGAAATCAAAATCCATCCTTAGTCTGGATGACCATCTCGTAAAATGTGATACACGAAAACCAAACCTTGGTAACACCAACGCTCAAGTCATGAATGCCGAATCCGCCCAAGCTTTCGCCCACGAATGGATAGCCGCCTGGAACGCCCATGACCTGGAGCGGATCCTTTCCCATTATGCCGAAGACGTGCGCATCACCTCCCCGATTGCGGAAAAGCTCACCGGCAACGCCGACGTGTATGGCAAGGAGGCCCTCAGGGAATACTTCGCCACCGGCCTGGCCCATTATCCGGATCTGCATTTCGATCTTCGTGAAATTTTCGTGGGCAGCGACAGCCTGGTACTGAGCTATGTCAACCAGAACGGTACGCGGGCAGCGGAAATGATGGTACTGGACGACGAAGGAAAGGTGATCAGGATGGTGGCCCACTATGCGTGACACCCTGCTCCGCGACCTCGAAGCCATGGTCCTCTGCCACGGCCCCAGCGGCAACGAGAAAGAAATCGACCGCTGGCTGAAAGAACGCTGGCAAAAACTGGGGCTCGATTTTGAACAGGATCCTGCCGGCAACCTGGTCATCCAGATTCCGGCGGCCGAGCCCAAGGCCCCCACCGTGGCCATCACCGCCCACAAGGACGAGATCGGCATGATCGTCAAGCGCATCGAGGCCAACGGCAGGGTCCAGCTGCGGCGCCTGGGCGGTTCGTTTCCCTGGGTCTACGGCGAAGGGGTGGTGGACCTGCTGGGCGACCAGGAAACCGTCTCCGGCATCCTCAGCTTTGGCTCGCGCCACGTCTCCCACGAATCACCCCAGCACTGTTTCCAGAACGACCAGCCCCTCAAATGGGAGGATGCCTGGGTCGAAACCAAACGGTCAGCGGAGTCTCTCCTCAGGGCCGGAGTCCGGCCCGGAACCCGCTGCGTCGTGGGCCGCCATCGCAAGCGGCCGTTTCTATTGGGGGCCCACCACATCGCCAGCTATGCCCTCGACAACCGGGCTTCCCTGGCCATCCTCACCCAGCTTGCCGAACAGCTTCGAACGCCCCGTTTCAACGTCCTGCTGGCGGCCACCGCCAACGAGGAGGTCGGCGCCATCGGCGCCCAGTACCTCACCTTCAACCGCCAGCCGGACATTCTGATCGCCCTGGAGATCTGCCCAACCTCCCCCGAAT
>JALVSV010000532.1 GCA_027024125.1 Methylothermaceae bacterium
AATTGACAGAATAATATCGGCGTCAACTTACGAGAGAACCATACGATCCGGGTCTCTGCGTACGTCTGTATCCCATGACCTCATTTCCACCGTAAAATCAACCAGGGAGAGATATGCTCACAGATCTGCTTACCCGCTACCGGGGTGTTTTCGTCACTCTTTTCGTGTTGCCGGTTTCTCTTGTGTTCAAAGGATGGATGGGTGCCAGAAACCGCGTGGTGTTCTGGCTGAACAGTGCGCCGGGGAAACATGGACAAAAGGTTGCTGTAGTCCAGGCTCAGGTCCGGAATTGGAAAGATCGGACCGGGGGCTCCATCGCGATGTGTACGGCCAGGCCTGGCTGGCAGGCCATGTCCCTCAAACAGGGGAACTACAAGAAGACCCATTACCGGGTGAAGATCAATCTTCCGGATATCCTGGAAATCGATGAGCAGAAAGGCACGGTTCGGGTCGAGCCTATGGTGACCATGGGTCAGATTACTGCGGCCTTGAACCCTCTGGGCTGGACTCTGGCCATCGTTCCGGAACTCGATGGCTTGACCGTCGGTGGCCTGATCAACGGCTTTGGGATCGAATCCTCGTCGCATAAATACGGTCTGTTCCAGCATATCTGTGAGAGTTTTGAGATTGTCACCGCCGACGGTGAAAGGGTCCGGTGCTCCAGACAAGACAATGCGGATCTGTTCTATGCCATTCCCTGGTCCCATGGTTCCCTGGGGTTCCTGGTGGAGGCAGAAATCAGGATCGTTCCCGCGAAAAGATACGTACACCTGACCTATCTGCCATTTCATTCCAAAGAGGCGTTTTTGCAGCGGTTTGCCGAGGAGTCATCGCGGCCTTTCGATCAGGCGGCCGCTTTCGTGGAAGCGCTGATGTTTTCACAAAATACCGGTGTGCTGATGCTGGGGAATTTCTCCGATCGGGTACCGCCACAAAAGACCAGGAACTCAATCAACCATTTTTGGAAACCGTGGTTCTACGAGCATGTGCGATCCTTTCTGGAACAAGGGCGGACCGCCGAAGAATGGATTCCGTTGCGGCACTACTACCATCGACATACCCGCTCCTTCTTTTGGGAGATGCAGCAAATCATTCCCTTTGGCAATCATCCACTGTTCCGTTATTTGCTCGGTTGGATGTCGCCGCCAGAGATCGGCCTGTTAAAGCTTACTGAGACCAAAAAGATCCATGAACTGTATGACGCCTACCATATGGATCAGGATTTTCTGATTCCCCTGAGTACGCTGACTGAATTTCTGTCCTTCCTGCACCAAGAAGTGAATTTCTATCCCCTGTGGCTCTGCCCGGCGAGAATCTTCGAAACCCCGGTGCCGGGTTTCGTCAACCCGACGCCACATGAGCAGATGTTCGTGGACGTGGGTATCTATGGGGAACCAGCTGTGGTGCCGTATCATGCCGAAACCACCACGCGAAAACTGGAACAGTGGGTCCGCAAGGCCAACGGTTTTCAAGCGCTTTATGCCGACACCTACCAGACCCGGCAGGAGTTCCGGGAGATGTTCGACCATGGGTTGCTTGACCGGATGAGAGCTCAAACCGGTGCCGTCAATGCTTTTCCCGAGCCCTATGACAAGGTCTCCCGCAAGGCGAGAGCACAATGAGCCCTGCTTGCCAGAAACCCGCTTACCCTACTTTCTGATAGCTGGAAAAATATCGGCCCAGGGCCCAGATGGGGAAGACGTTTCTATAGGACGTATAGGTGATCGCACAGGTGTGATTGAAGACCCCGGAGATGCTTTCCTGGGGCCAGTCGCCGTCTTCCTGTTGCCGTGACATCAAAAAGCGGATTCCCTTCTGTATGGGGGCGGTATCTTGATATTCCGCCGCCATGAGAGTGAGTAATGCCCAGGAGGTGTTGACGATCTGCGAGCGGGAGTGGGGCACGTATTCTTTGCGCACACACGATTGGAACGATTCCCCCCAGCCCCCGTCCTGGTTCTGCCTGGCGAGTAGGAAGCGGCAGGCCTTTTCGATATACGGATCCTGCTGAATGGCTTTGACTCCGCCTCGTTTCTTGGCCGCGGCCGCCAGTGCCTCCACTGCGAACCAGGTCCCATAGGTGAAACAGACCCCCCAGGAGCCAAACCAGCCACCATCTTCTCTCTGGCGGGACTGGACGAAACCAACGCCGCGACGGATCGCCCGCTCGATCTCCTCGTGCCGGTATTGGGGGTCTTCCTCCCGGTAAAGCAGCAGGGCATGAATGCACGAGGAAGAGCATTCGGTATAGGAATAATCGATCATGATCTCCCTGAAAATTGCCGAGGGATTGAGGAGCTCCAGCCATGCAGGTCCCCGGGTATTTTCGTAAGTTGCCCACCCTCCGTCTGCGTTTTGCAACGAGAGAATGACATCGACCGCATCCCTCAACCGCCTCGGGCCAATTTGGGAAAGCCCATCCCCTTGGGCCAGGATGCCTGTGCGATGCACCAGAAGGCTGGTATGCAGGCCCAGGGCGGTACAATCGGATATCGGCCAACCGTGATCGTGGGTCGAGAAAGGCCACCCCCCTTTGGAAATATGACGAAAGAACCGTTCCCTGTCGGCGACATCCTCCCGGACTTGATGATGATCGATGAAACGGTAGGCTCTTTTGACGACCTCAGGGAAATAGCGCTCCATCCCGTTCTCAACGATGGCCTGGGTGGCAAACCCAGTGTCCCACAACTGGGAACCGTTATAGCCGTTCATTTTCATCCCATCTTCTGCAACCCATAGGTAATCGGCCCATCGCTCGACATGTTGTTTGAATTGAGGCGATTCCTTGCCGTAGGCATGCCAGACACAAATCGAATTGATGACCTGATTGACCGGCCCGATGTCTATGTAATTGGTTTGCTCGTCTTCCGCATCGATATAGTCTCGAATGAATTTCAGAGCTTTGCGGCGAAACGATCGGATGTGAACCCCCTCGTAGAAGTTCAAGAATCCATTGATGGTCTTCAGCAGGGTCGATGGCGGATAAAACAGATCGCTTTTGGCGACCGTATCGCGTGCCTGTTTCCAGTCGATGCGATCATAATCCTGCAGATACAGTTCTTCCCGCAAGGATTGCACCACCGGAGATTGCCTGGCGGTTACTCTGTGGCCGTAACAATAAGACATGGGCAGATAGACCATGCGGCAGTGGCACCAGTATCTCCAGGGATGCATGGGCAACAAGCGTGGGAGCAGCCACATTTCCGGTAGCAAACTATGATTGCCTTCCCAGTCGTAGACCCCCAATACGGAAAGATAGAATTTTCCCCAGGGGGGAATGCCAACCGCTCCTCCCTGATGCAAGATCCATTCTCGAGCCTTGCTCAATTCCGCTTTGTCCGGTGGCTCGCCCAAAAGTCTCAATGCCACGTATTGAAGGGCTGTGGCAAACAGGGTGGATTCCCCTTCCAAGTGCAGACCCCATCCCCCGTCTTGGTTCTGATGGTTGTACATGTAGCGTTTCATCAGGGCCTGATGAGGTGGCGGAAAGGGGGTCTCGGTGACATGAGAAGCGATGATCATCCCCGGTAAGAGGAAATGTGGCCCCCCGTAATCGCCAGGCCAGTGTCCATCCTCCCGTTGCAGCGACCGATAGAAATCGATCCCCCGGTAAGCTGATGCGAAGGCCTGCTTCGCTTCTGGATTATTCGTTACCCCCGGAGGAGGGGGTACGTTGGCTGAAAGGGTGGAGGTATCCACGGTTTGCCGGGCCTGGAAGCGGTAGACCCGGTCCGAAGAATTCGATTGTTCTGTCTTGTCGAAGCGGAAAGCTTCGGACATGGCCTTGAGAAACTGTTTTCCCCTGGTGGTTTCCCAGGCCATATCATTCGTTTTTCCATCGTTGCCTGGATCACCATAGACCAGTTCCTGAGGCGTTTCAAAATTCCATAGATGGCGTCCTTCGGCTGGGATAAATTTCCAGCAATTCCAGAACCTTTTTTTCAATTCTATATTGTTGTTCTGCATCGGTTCACGCTTTTTCACTATTTGCTACATAACTATGGAAAGAATCGTTGGAAGTCCAGATTCTGATCTTTTGGGAGGACGTGGTCAATCAGGTTGGAGCTGGATGGGATCGCAGGGGTAAATATCAAGAAGCGTTTTTGGGGTATGGGAATAATGGTTTCGTGGCAGTACCAGCAGAATTTAAAAATCGATCTTGTCCACTCGGAGATTCACTCCAGAATGTCCGATTCCGTATAATATGGGAATCCAGTTTGGCGTATGATATGAATCAAGTGAAGCCCGCTTTTCGATCGCAGCCATTTTACCATTCCAATCGTCGGATAACTGAAGCAAATGGCGCAATGCTTTCTGCTGACTGAAATGGGGGGATCCATAATCTCTTGATGGCTCAAGTCGTTTTTTAAACCGGCTTATCGAGTCATTTTGGGAAAGTAAGAGTATGGTAAGGTCATGGTAGACAATAGTTCGACTTTCGTTACAGCAATGCAGAAAGATGCAGAGAATCTTGCGGCAGACTATAGCACCTACGATATTTGTATCGTTGGTGCTGGTGTTGCCGGCGCTTCTTTGGCGGCTTATCTGGGCAATCATGGTATCCAGGTCGCTCTGATCGAGCGGGATCTTTCGGAGCCGAAGAAGATCATTGGAGAGCTCCTGCAGCCGGGCGGAGTGCTCGAGCTTGAAGAAATGGGACTTGTGAGCGTGCTCGAAGGGATCGATGCCCAACCTATTTATGGATATGCCCTGATCAACAAGGGAGTGCAACTGCGCATACCCTATCCGGAAAAAGCGGGGAAGTCGTTGTTGGGGCGTGGTTTTCGTTATGGAAGATTTATCCAGAGTCTCCGCAAGGCCGCTGCCGGGAACCCGACTGTGACCATGATCGAGGGCAGGGTCAAGGAGTTCGTCGAGGATGTCCGGGAGAAACGAGTGACAGGTGTCCGCTACGTGCCTAAGGAGGGTAATCAGGAAAGGGTCGTCCGGGCATTTTTGACGGTTGTGTGTGACGGGTGTGTCTCTTCTTTACGAAACCGGCTATGCAATTCCGAAAAGAAAATCTCCGGATATTTCCTTGGCCTGCTGTTGGAGGATTGCCCCTTGCCTTATCCGAATCATGGCCACGTGTTTCTCGGCAACGATTCCCCTTTCCTGAGTTATCCTGTTTCCTCCCGTCATACCCGGATTCTGATCGACTTCCCAGGAAGGATGCCCAAATTGAAAGGGGATGCATTTAGAGAGTACCTGCTCGATCATGTGGGCAGGCAGTTGCCAGAGAAAATGCTGCCATCCTTCGCCGCTGCAGTGGAAAAACAGAATTACCAGGCCATGCCAAATACCATCATGCATGCAAAACCAGCGACTGTACCAGGTGCGGTGTTGCTTGGAGATTCCCTGAACATGAGACATCCATTGACAGGTGGTGGCATGACGGTGGCGCTCACCGATGTCCGGGCATTGGGCAATCTTTTATTGGAAATCGAGGACTTCAGCCAGCAGGCGAAAGTGGCGCAGGCGATCCATTCATATTATGGTTATCGGCACAAAGTCAATGCCACTATCAACATTCTTGCAAGTGCCTTGTACGGTGTTTTCACTCAACCCGATCTCAATGAGGCCTGTTTTGCCTACCTCAGTCGAGGCGGCAAATATGCTGCCGGGCCTATCGCCCTTTTATCAGGCATTTCCAGGGATATCCGCCTCCTGATCCGGCATTTTTCTGCGGTGGCGTGGTACGGTGCGATTCGGGCGATCAAGCCTTTGCCAACACCAGCGAAACTGTCGCGGGCCTACTGTATCCTCAAACAGGCGATCCACATCATCGACCCATTGTTGTTGGCCGAATATCCCACCATAGGGACCAGAATGGCCCTGAGGCTGGCCAGGATCGTCTTTCCATAGTCCTTTCTTTCACCCATCAAGACTTGCGTTGTGGCATCCGGTTCCTGACTGCGAAGGCAGGCAACACCACCAACATACAGAGCAAAGTAGAAACGATTCCGATGGTCAGCAACCTTCCCAGGCTGGCTGTACCGGCGTGGGCTACGACGGCCAGGCTGACGAAGCTGAACAAAGTGGTCAGGGTGCTGAACAAGACACCTTCCGCAGCGCTGGTTCTAAGGAGATCCCATTGCCGGTCAGGTTCCGTTCGCAGCCGGTGTATGAGGTGGATGGCGCTGTCGACACCCAATCCCATTAATAAGGGTAAGGCGGTGATATTGGCAAAGTTGAACGGAATGTTGAAAACCACGGAAGCTGCGCCCGTAAGAACACTGACCAGGCCTAACAGATAAAGAATCAGCAGCGTTTCCCTCAGGCTTCGCAGGACCAGGAAAGTGATCACTATGATCGCGATGCCCGCGTTGAGAAACGCATGTTGAAACGCCCGGACGACTTCGCGACCCGATTCCAGGTACTGAACCGGGAGGCCGGTTGCGTGGGGCTCGATTTTTTTGACCATGCTCACGAATTCCCGCTGGTTTTCCAGTTCGTTAAGGTCCTTGCTGGGATAGACCTCTATGCGGAAGATACCATTTGGACTCACCCAGCGTTTTGCCAGGTCTACGGGCAGATCTTCGAAGCCTTCGATCGGTTCTGCTTCAAGGGCTGTGGCAAGCCGATGAAGGGTCGGTGGCAGGTTGGCAAGAAGGCTGTCCTGGAACTGTTCGATCATGGCTTTTTCCCTGAGGGGATCCATCTCCATTGCGCTCAGCAGGAAGTGAATCTGTACACCTAGCTGTTCCAGTGTTTCTCGCCGTCGGGTGGGTTGCTCAACGGCAAGTCGAGTCTCGATGATGTTGGCAAGGCTCTTCAGGGCATTGACCGATTCCGACGGATCACCGATTTCTGCAGGATAGGGAAAGGCGCCAAGCTCGGGCCCGAGCACCATGGCAAGATCATCGATGATGGCCAACTTGTCTTCCTGGTTGCCTGGAATGAAACTTTCTATGCTGATCGTGTTGTCCACGACAGCCAGTGCGTTCAAGTTCGAGGCTTTCTTTCGCGTTTCGGCAAGGTTCTCTGCCAATACGCTGATGGTCATCAATGGGCTGTTTTTTTCCCTGAGCAGCTTTTTGAAAACCACCACCGATTCGGTGTTGGGGTCCCTCAGGTTGATCGGGCTGAAATCGAATCTGACATCGAGTAACAGGATGCTTCCGCCGATTGTCAACAGCAATGAGGCGGTCCTGATCATTGTCGCCCGGCGCATGGGGAAACTGTATACCCATTGCGGTAAGCGCGGCGTCTTCTCCTTGAGAAGGGGGGATTTGACACGCATCAGGGCAAGTATGGCGGGTAGCAGAGTCAGGGTCACGAAGCAACTGATGAACATGGCGGTGCCGGCGATGATTCCAAGTTCTGCGACTCCCTTGTAAGGCGTGGGTATGAAGACATAGAAACTGATGGCGGTGGTGATGGTGCAAAGAATGATCGACGGTCCGACGTCGCGAAGGGTACCGGCGATGGTCCGCTGCCAGGATTGTTTATGCCCGACCATTTCCCTGAAATGCAGGCAGAAATGGATGGCGTAGTCGACACCCAGCCCCAGATAAAGGACAGCAAACGATACCGATATTACATTCAGATGTCCTACAGACCAGGTGGCAAAACCGGCCGAAAGCAACAGGCCGACCAGGAGAGTGATCAATGTCGCCACAACCAGTTTGGCCGATCTCAATCCTATGATCAGGCACATACCCACCAATAGGGCCGAGGAAATGGCGGCGATCGTGATGCCTTTGCTGACGCTCGCCAGTTCTTCGTGTTCCAGTGCGACTTCGCCGGTCAGGCGCACGGTGATTGCCGGATTGGAATTTTCGAAGTCTCTTGAAATCCTTCGTACCGCCTCCACCGAGGGGGCGGCCGGGACGAACCGGTCGTAATGGAACACGGGTTTGACTCGTATCAGCTGGGTACGCTTGTTCAGCTGCGATGCATCCTCGAGCATCATCTCCTGCCAGGAGATCCGCTGGGGCTTGCCCTGCAGAAGGTTTTGCAAGGCAATCGTCATCCTGCCAAGCAGGGGATCGAGTTCCAACGACGATCTGTCATTACCACCACTTAGCGTTTCCCCAACCAGGGCGAGAAACTCACTGAGACTGTTGTTTCTGGCCAGTCTGCCTATGAACGGCTGAGCCCTGGAAATATCGGTGGCCACTTTCTCCAACTGGCTGGGTTCCAGGAAAAGCAGTGACTGGCGATCGAAAAAATCCCCTTGTCCGGGGAGATAAACTGAGCGGACGTGAGTCGTTTCTTTGGCGAGGAGTTCACCCAGGCTCTTGGCTGCCGCGTGGGTCTGTTCCGGTGTGGGTGATTCCACCACCACCAGAATGCATCGCAGGTCATAGGGAAAAAGCCGCTGCAGTCGCTCCCGGTCTTTCTGGAATGGGAGTTCGGCAGACAGCAGCTTGGTGCTATCCATGTCGACCCCCAAATTTCCCATTGTATAGTACAGGCTCGCTCCACCCAGGAGCAGGCTGGAGAGAATCCACAACCAGCGAAAACGTATGATGACCGTTGCCCACCACCGTAAAATCCGATCTAACCAGATATCCTGTAATTTGGGGTCAGGTCCTGCAGCCACGCAATTTCTTCCTTTGTTTCAAGTTCAGGTTGACAGAATACGACTGGTGCAACAGTCGGGCCAGGGGCATTATGCTCAATGGCTCAAGGGTGGTAGTCAAGAAGATGTGGCAACTGACCCAATGGGTTGGCTGAATGTTTCCCAGAAACCAGGGCAGGGCTCGTTGTCTCGAGGAGGGCCCTGTGATAAATTTCCTGCCATTTTTGCGCAGGTATCTTCAGGTAGTTGTGGTTTTGACCGGTTGGTATTCATTCAGGAACAGGATTCAATGTCCCTGTGAAGACGAAAGGATCAAGCCATAGCTTCACCCCCCCTGAGTAGTCAGTTTGATGCATTGGGTTGGGCAATCCGGTTCTGAGAGACTGCTTTGTTGTCATCTGTCTCGTGTCACCTGTTTGGTCACCAGCGAAAAGCGCCTGCTATTTCCCTGGAAATGGGATAGGTGTTGGAAAGTTTTATTCCTGCAACAAAGAGGAGGACGAAGAGTTGTTCCAAATGGCTTTTCCATTACGCGCTTTGTATCTGATCGTGAAATATTGTGGGAGGAAGCAGGGCATTGGTTTTCGAAACGCTGTCCGTCCGTGGATGCTCGGAGGTGGCTGTCCAGGCCATGTACGCCCCCAAACCAACACCCTGCTTCCTCGGCGGTTCTTTCATGCCTCGGGGTGAAAAAAGTTTCATGACGGTTAGGGGTAAGTTCCGTCGATCTTCCGCCATAGAGCCCAATTTTGAATTGGAATAAGCGCTGGATGGCTCATGCCTTTGGGTGTGCGGCAGCAGAATACGATGATCTGGCTGCATTGCAGCGCCAGATTGGCGACAGGCTGTTGACTGGCCTTCCCGCAAGATCCCTGCCCGGGTGGATGATGGATTTGGGGGCAGGAACCGGTTGGTGCTCCCGGCATCTGGACCGTCGTTACCCTGATCGTCCGCTGTTGGTGCTGGATATCGCAGCAGGTATGCTACGGCAGGTTCAATCACGTTCCTTCCGTAATCTGCCTGGGTTATTGGTGGGGGATATGGAGGCCCTGCCTTTGGCATCCGGATGCGCAGGTCTTGTGGTCAGCAATCTGGCGTTGCAATGGTGTGTTGATCCGGCGGGTGCAATGGCTGAGATGGCTAGAGTTCTGCAACCTGGAGGGCGGCTGCTGTTGACCACCTTCGTCAGTGGTACCCTTGAGGAACTTCGGCAGGCCTGGTCTGAAGTGGACGATTACACGCACGTCAATGAATTCCTCGATGTGCATCGGTTGGACGAGTATCTGGCGGCAGCAGGGTTTCACCATTGGGAGGTGTCGGTGCATACCATGTCCTTGGCCTATGATTCCTTGTTGGGGCTTTTTCGTGAGCTCAAAGGTATCGGTGCCCACAATGTGACCGAGCATCGACCGCGTCACCTGATGGGGAAAGGACGTCTGAGAAGCTTGGAGAAGAGCTACCCAAAGGTCTCCGGCAGAATCAACGCCTCCTTCGTTGTTGCCTACGTCACCGCCATCAGGTGACCGCTGTACTGGTTTTTTCGCTGTTCCTGGAAGCAGATTCATCGTTACGGATCCACAGCAGAAAGATGACTGCAGACCCAATCACTCCCATCATCGCCCCAGGGCCCCAAATCAGCAGACCTCCCAGTTGCTGGTCCAGCAACCGGTCAATGTCCCAGTGCCCTTGCAGTACGTCGTAAACGCTGTAGAGAGGGAATTTGGACAGAGTGATCCACGCCCCCAGCAAAGTATTGGGTACGGTGACCACCCATAAAGCGATCAGGCGTATACCCAAAGACAGGCGGGCGGTCTTGCGGGGGTCGGCGATCAACCACCAGAAAAAGAAACCACTGACGATCATGCTGATATGCATCAGGTCGTGTAGCAGAGGGTCCTGAACCGCACGGTCATGAATCTGGGGCATCTGCCAGATGATCAAAGTGGTGAGAAAAAGGATGGGGGCTATCAAGGGGTGGCTGAGGAAACCATAGAGAATCTGCATGGTTCTGCTGCGGACCAGAGGTGTCAGGACATGACGGCGCAGGGGGGTTGGCAGTCCCTGGATTAACGGTGCCAGGGGCATGGCGAGGATGGTCAGAAGTGGGCCGAAGACTCTCAGCAGCAGATGTTCTATTTGGTGAATGAACAGGAAATGATCAGACAGAGGTTCTATAGGTGATTGCAGGGCAATGAAGAAACAAAGTATTCCCAATATGAATGTAATGGCTTGGCCCCTGGAAACTGCTTTGCCTTGTCGTGCCCGCTTCTGCCAGCCCCGAAGGTAGGTCAGCAGGGTGAAGGCGAGTGGCAGACCGATGGAGAAAGTGAGATTCCATGCAGACCAGGGAGCATCTTTTTCCAATTGAAAGCCATGAGGGTACGCTGTGATTGGGATAAAGAACAGCGATAACCACGCAACGGGTGGAAGTGAAGCTTTCATATGATATGATCAAATACTTATTTTCGATGATGTAATACTTGGATAATGGCTTGCGCCATTATGTTTCCATAGGTTACATTAATCCTGATTAATGGTGTGTTTTTCCCGCGCCCGACCATGATCCTTAAGCAAATGTCGGTGGATGCCGATTCATGCCGGTTGATTGTAAGGCCCAATTCGTCCTTGAGTTGTCACCAGGCGAAGATGTTGGTGGGGGTTCTGGGTTTGATGATGGCGACGGTCGGGATAGGATTTGCAGCCATGGGGGCCTGGCTCATATTACCTTTTTCCGGTGGGGAATTGCTGTTGCTCGTCGTAGCGCTGCGCTATAGTATGCGCAAGACCGCTGCCCGTGAAGTGATTACCATCGCCGCGGATACGATAAGAATTGAGCATCACAGTGGCGGTACAATCCGGAGCGTTGAGGTTCCCCGCTATTGGGCCAGAATCGACTGGTCCCCTAAGGGGGGTGGGCGGCTTTTGATCGGATCCCATGGCAAATGGTTCGAAATTGGAGCCTTTCTGGGGGAAGAAGAAAAACAGAGGCTGGCGAAAGCATTAAAACAAGAAGCCGGCGTCACCGAT
This sequence comes from Methylothermaceae bacterium, assembly GCA_027024125.1. Lineage (GTDB taxonomy): Bacteria > Pseudomonadota > Gammaproteobacteria > Methylococcales > Methylothermaceae > Methylohalobius. The sequence goes on from JALVSV010000532.1 coordinate 11,555, forward strand.
TTGTGAGTTTTTTCCGTGGTTGCAAAACTTGAGGGGAGTATTTCGTGATCTTACATAATCTCAAGCGGTCATTTGTCGCGTTGTTTCTGGGGATGATGGGGAAAGCTGCATGGGCCGACTATCAGCTCAATATCCCTGTAGGGCCGGATGAGACCAGCCGGCTGATCTATGACTTCCATATGTATGCCATCTGGATATGCGTCGGTATAGCGGTGGTGGTGTTCGGCGTCATGTTCTATTCGATCATCAATCATCGCAAATCCAAACATCCAGTACCTGCGACCTTCCACGAAAACACTTTGCTGGAAGTGGTGTGGACGATCATTCCAGTTTTGATTCTGATTGGAATTGCAGTACCGGCGACCAAGGCACTGATCAAGATCGAAGATACCAGTGATTCTGATATGACCATCAAGGTTACCGGCTATCAATGGAAATGGCTGTATGAATACCCTGAGGAAGGGATCAAGTTCTTCAGCAGCCTGGATGCTGCCAGTAACGAAGCCCGGCAGATAGGCTCGGGGATTGATCCAGAAACGGTTCCAAACTATTTGTTGAATGTGGATCATCCCCTGGTCGTTCCGATCAACAAAAAGATCCGGTTTCAGATCACCGCAGCGGATGTTCTTCATGCCTGGTGGGTCCCTGCCTTTGGCTGGAAAAAAGATGCCATTCCTGGATTTATGAACGCCGCATGGGTGAAAATCGAAAAGCCGGGCATCTACCGTGGCCAATGCGCAGAACTGTGTGGCCGCGACCATGGATATATGCCAATCGTCGTCAAGGCGGTGACAGAAGAGGAATATAATTCCTGGGTGGCCCAGTGGAAGCAGGAACATGCGGGAATGCAGGTTTCTTCAGAAGAATGGACTTTGGATTCTGCGATGAATCTTGGCAAGGCAGCCTACAATACCCACTGCGCCAGTTGCCACCAAGCCGATGGCAGCGGCATTACCGGAACCTTTCCCGCGTTGGTAGGTAGTGCGGTGGTGACCGGTGACCTGGACCAGAATCTTGAGGTCGTCCTGGAAGGGAAAGGCGCCATGCCCGCCTTTGGCGCAGATCAGAATATCAGCGATGAAGACTTGGCGGCCATCGTCACCTATATTCGTAACGCCTTCGGGAACGAAACGGGTGATCTGGTGAAGCCTGAAGACATCGCGGACATCCGCTGAATGAATTTGCATCGTAACGAGAGGTAATGTTATGGCAACGGTAGCTGATACGCACGGCGTTGAGCACGAACACGGCCCGGCCAAGGGCATAATGCGGTGGATTACCACCACCAACCACAAGGACATCGGAACTCTCTACCTGTGTTTTGCAATGGCCATGTTCCTGGTCGGGGGAGCTATGGCCCTGATCATCAGGGCAGAACTGTATCAGCCTGGCTTACAGCTGGTTGATCCTCATTTCTTCAATCAGATGACGACGCTACATGCGCTGATCATGGTGTTTGGTGCGGTGATGCCGGCATTTGCCGGTTTTGCCAACTGGATGATCCCTCCCATGATCGGTGCTCCGGACATGGCATTGCCCAGGTTGAACAACTGGAGCTTTTGGGTGCTTCCCTTTGCCGCCACTCTCCTGGTGATCACCCTGTTCCTGGAGGGGGGCGCCGTGGCATCGGGCTGGACCTTGTATCCGCCCTTGGTGCTACAGATGGGTGATTCGTTGCCCTTCACCATTTTCACCGTACACTTGCTTGGCCTGTCTTCCATCATGGCCTCGATCAACATCATCGTGACTATCTTTAATCTTCGTGCTCCCGGAATGACGATGATGAAGATGCCGATGTTCGTGTGGACCTGGCTGATTACCGCTTTTCTGCTGATTTTGGTGATGCCGGTGCTGGCAGGGGCGGTCACCATGCTGCTGACCGACAAGTTTTTCGACACCAGCTTCTTCAATGCCGCAGGGGGTGGAGATCCGGTGTTGTTTCAGCACCTGTTCTGGTTCTTCGGACATCCTGAAGTCTATATCATCGTTCTACCCGCATTCGGGATCATTTCTCATGTCATTCCGGTGTTTTCGCGCAAGCCCTTGTTTGGTAAGAACTCCATGGTGTTCGCCACTGCAGTGATCGGTATTTTGTCGATGATCGTGTGGGCTCACCATCAATACACCGTAGGTATGCCGGTCCCCGCCGAGCTGTATTTCATGTATGCCACCATGTTGATTGCCGTTCCCACCGGCGTGAAAGTGTTCAACTGGCTGGCGACCATGTGGAAGGGATCCCTGACCTTCGAAACACCGATGCTGCACGCCATGGGCTTTTTGGTGCTGTTCGTCTTTGGTGGCTTTACTGGCATCATGATGTCCCAAGCCCCGGCAGACCTGTATTACCACGACAATTATTTCATCGTCGCCCATTTCCATTACACTCTGGTCGGTGGAGGTGTATGGGGGATCTTCGCTGGCTTTTTCTTCTGGCTGCCAAAGTGGACCGGACGTATGTATGACGAGCGTCTGGGAAAACTCCATTTCTGGTTGTCCTTCCTGGGCTTCAACCTGCTGTTCATGCCGCAGCATTTTCTGGGTTTGGCGGGTATGCCGCGGCGGATTCCCGACTATGCGGTGCAGTTCACCGAATTTAACCAGATGTCGACGGTTGGGGCGTTCATCTTTGGCTTTGCCCAGCTGCTCCTGATCTATATCGCCTATAAGGCCATCAAAGGGGAGGGTGAAAAGGCCACTGATGAGGTTTGGGAAGGAGCCAAATCCCACGGTCTGGAATGGAGTTTGTCCTCACCGATGCCCTATCACCACTCTTTCGAAGGAGTGGATATCAGCAAGGCGATCAAGGACGAGTAATCTGACCAAGCAGACCCTTCCCTCTGTGGGGGAAGGGTCGGCCACTGGGGACCATACATGGATCTTCGTAAGAAAAATCTGATATTTGCGGTGGCACTGGGGGTTCTGGTGCTGTTGATCTATATCCTGGCGCTGAAGGACGTCCTTAGAACTGTGTTCGGGTAATGAATGATCCAGTGCCTGAATTCCAAAGAACAATGTAAAGGGGAGAGTTATGTCGACTGCAAGCGGTAGCTACTATTTGCCTCATGTGGCCAAGTGGCCCATTCTGGGTTCAATCGGCCTGTTTACGATGTTGGGTGGTTTTTCTCTCAAGTTGATTGGTGTCGGGGTTGGTGGCTTTCTCATGTTTGTCGGAGCCCTGATCGTCATCGGCATGATGTTTGGGTGGTTTGGAGAGGTGATCAAGGAAGGATTGCAGGGGCTCTATAATCACCAGGTGGAACGTTCCTTTCGTTGGGGGATGATCTGGTTTATCGCCTCGGAAGTCATGTTCTTCGCCTGCTTTTTCGGTAGCCTGTTCTATATCCGGATGTATGTCGTTCCCTGGCTGGGTGGAGAAGGAACCACAGGAGTGGGTGAATATACCAATATGTTATGGCCAGGTTATGCGCCGGAATGGCCGACCAACGGTCCCGCCAGAATCGGGGGCGAATTCGAACCCATGGAAGCCTGGGGGATTCCGGCTTTGAATACCCTGATTCTCCTGTCGAGTGGTGTCACTGTGACCTGGGCTCACTGGGGTTTGTTAAAGAACGACCGGCCTCAGTTCGTCAAAGGGTTGATCGCCACCATCGCCTTGGGCTTTACCTTCGTTTTGTTCCAAGCCTATGAGTATTATCACGCCTACACCGAGATGGGACTAACCTTGGGGGCAGGGATCTACGGGTCCACCTTCTTCATGTTGACGGGTTTTCACGGAATGCATGTGACCATCGGTGCGATCTTCCTGACCGTGGTTTTATTGCGAGCTCTGCGTGGCCATTTCGATTCAGAGCATCATTTCGCGTTTGAAGCTGCCGCTTGGTATTGGCATTTCGTCGATGTCGTGTGGCTGGGGCTGTTTATCTTCGTTTACTGGCTCTGACCGCACTCCCTTCAGCCATTGCAAAGGCGCTACTTTGTTGGCGCCTTTTTTTGTTGAGCCGGAGCGGGTCGGATCCCATGGGGTTTGATCCAGCCCTGGGTGGCGGCAAACAGGAGAAAGAAAAAAAGTATCAGTGACATCGATATGCGGGTTGTGAGCGCCTTGGCGGTGCGTGGGGAGCGGCTTTTGTCGTGTAGCAGATAATACAAAGCAGATCCAAGGCTGATGACGATGCCGATGAAGGCGGCTAAGACGAATACTTTGACCAACATGATTTCATCCTGAAAGAAAATAGGACATGGTAAAGACCAACCGCCCATTTTTCAAAGCTGGTTTGGTGGTCACTCTTTTGACCTGCGCCTCTATCACCTTGTTCCTGTTCCTGGGATCGTGGCAATTGCGTCGGGCAGATGAAAAGCAGGCCCTCCTTGATTTACAGGATCGGCAATTGCAGCTGACACCCATCGTGCTGCAAGGCCATGAGACCTTGAAATCCCTGGGCCGCTATCGCAGGGTGATCATTACTGGGATTTGGGATCCTGATCATCAGATTCTGCTCGACAGCCGTACTTATCAGGGGAGGGTTGGATACGAGGTGTTGACGCCACTGGAGATAGGTGGCGGCAAAGTCGTTTTGGTCAATCGAGGTTGGGTGCCATTGCAGGGGAATAGAGAGCGGTTGCCAGATGTATCGATTCGACGACATACGGTCACGGTTCGCGGAAGAACGGATCACTTTCCAAGAATGGGCATGCATCTGCAGGGCATGCGGGAACCTTCACCTGGTTGGCCGACTGTGGTCCAGGAACTGATTCCAGAGGTGATCGCAGCAAGAATGAACAAGCAGGTGCTCGATTTTCAGCTCAAGATGGATGCGGATCTCCCGGATGGCTATGTCAGGAAATGGCGACTGGACTATATCAATCCACATCGTCACGTCGGTTATGCTCTGCAGTGGTTTACCTTTGCGGCAATTGCAACTGGATTGTGGATATGGTTTGGCATCAAAAGAGCCAAGGAGAATTGATTAAGTGGCTGAGCAGAAAGAACGACGCAGTGGGATGTGGACGGTTCTCCTGATCTTCCTGATTGGGGCGGTGCCCTTTTTCGGGGCCTGGTATCTGGTCGAGCACCCTGGAATATGGGGCACTCAAGGGAATCGGGGTAGGTTGATACAACCCCCGGTGCCTGTTGAGTACGACCTGTTCCATTCCATCGGAGGACAAACTGCCAATGAGCGTTCCTTAACACAAATTCGCGGTCGCTGGGTGATCATCCATCCGGTGGTCGAAGACAATCTGGAGGCCTGCCGGAAGACCCTGGAGGATACGCGCCGATTGCATCCCCTTTTCAGTAAGGATATTCCCAGGGTAAGGCGTCTTGCCATATGGAGCGATGACACGGCGCCATCCGCTGAGCTTCTCCAGGGGTTGTTGAATGATAGAGACCTGTACCTGGCTCAAGTGGATCGCAGTTTCTACGACAGGCTGTCACGAACCATCATAAAGGCGCCGCTACGCTGTGGTCAGGTGATCATTATGGATCCATTGGGGAATATGATGATGTGGTATGATGCACGGTTCGATCCTTTCGACTTGTATCACGATCTGAAGCGTTTGCTGAGAGCTTCTCAGATTGGCTGAATAAACAAAACATGTATAGAAAACTCGTTCTGTTGTCCCTGATATTGATCTTGCTGGCCCTTGCGACGGGGATAAACGTTCGTGCCAGCGGAGCCGGGCTGGCTTGTCCGGATGTCCCCACCTGTTTCGGTACCTGGTGGCCACCTGAGACTTTGTCCTTCGAAACCCTGAAACACTATCCAGGGTTTTTTTACGATTTCACAATTGCCAGATTACATATGGTCCACCGTCTGGTGGCGATGGCCTCAGGAATACTGATGTTGGGGTTGTTCGCCGGGGCCTGGTGGCATCCCAAAAGGTCTCTGGCCCTGACGGGTAGCATGGGCCTGTTGCTATTGATCGGGCTACAGATTGTCTTAGGTTCGCTGATCGTGCACAGCCATCTGATGCCATTGCTGGTGACAGCCCATTGGTTGGTGGCCGTGATCATGGTCGTGACTTCCTGGCTATGGTATCTACGTCTTTCACCCAATGAGCTTGTCGAATATACCCATACGGCTGGACTGCGCAAATTAGCGCTGGCTGCAGGTTGGTTGACCTTGCTGCAAATGTTGCTGGGAGTCTGGGTGGGGGCAAACTATGCCACCTTGTCCTGCCCGGATTTTCCCACGTGCGGTGGGTCCTGGATGCCGCAACCGAATTGGGGTGCGTTCGATCCCGGGAGATTGGGGTTAGCCAACCTTGGCGAATGGTCATTTCCCGATCACGAAGCCAGGATGTTTCTGCACTGGTTGCACAGGTTAGGGGCATTACTGGTCTTCGTGGTTGTTTTCGCTTTGGGGATATCGATCAGTTCCAACCCCAAAGTTCCTCATCTGAGCAAGGTCGGGTTGTTGCTGAACTTCTTGCTTTTGGTCGTCATAGGACTGGGCTTGTCCGTCGTGATCAAGGAAGCGCCTGCCGTTTTGGTGGTTGCCCATGGTGTCACTGCAGTGATGATTTTACTGACAGTGACGGGGGTGGCGATGTTTCTGCGCCAGGGGCCGCCTGTATCGATTCTGGAGCAAGCAAAGCCGGCGGTTCCACCCGAAGCAGCTCCAGTGTCCCTGGAAGAGGTGCCTGCCAAACCTGTCAACCTCTATGACCGGCTGACTCAGCAACTTGGCAAGACCCGTACAGGGCTGACGGGATTTCTGGCCGCATTGCCCCTTGCCGGGAGAACCCTCGATCAGGAGTTGGTGGAGGAAATAGAGACCCATCTGCTGATGGCCGACGTGGGCGTTGAGGCGACCCGGGAAATCATCGATCATTTGACGACCCGGCTGGAGCATCACCAGCTTCGTGATACCAGGGAAGTGATGCGGGCATTGCACGACACTTTGCTGGAAATACTGGAGCCGTGCAGCCGGCCATTGCAGATCGACCCGACTCACAAACCGTTTGTGATTCTGGTCGTAGGCGTCAATGGAGTCGGCAAGACGACCACCATTGGAAAATTGGCCAAACGTTTACAGAATCAGGGACACAGTGTGATGTTGGCTGCAGGGGATACTTTCAGGGCTGCAGCAGTAGAGCAGCTCAAGGTCTGGGGAGCGCGGAACGGTGTGCCAGTCGTCGCCCAGGAGACGGGGGCCGATTCCGCATCGGTGATATTCGATGCATTCCAGGCAGCTAAGGCTAGAGGTATCGACGTGCTTATTGCCGATACTGCCGGACGCCTTCATACCAAATCCAATCTGATGGAGGAATTGGCAAAAATCAAGCGGATCATGGGGAAAATAGATGCATCAGCACCCCATGAAGTGCTTTTGGTGCTGGATTCAACTACGGGTCAAAATGCCCTGTCTCAGACGGAACAATTCAATCAGGCAGTCGGGGTAACCGGGATTGTCCTGACCAAGCTGGATGGTACTGCCAAGGGTGGGGTCATTTTCGCGCTGGCCAAGCGATACGGCATTCCCATTCGCTACATCGGCATTGGTGAAGGGGCGGATGACTTACAGGATTTCGATGCCAGAGCCTTTGTCGATGCGTTATTCGAACAACAGAGAGAAGCGGAATCTCAGCTGGTGCATTAGCTCCCGTGCTGCAATTCGATCAGGTGACCAAACAGTATCCAGGGAGTGGAGAAGCCCTTAAGGGCGTCAGCTTCCGGATAGAACGGGGTGAAATGGTGTTCATCACCGGTCATTCTGGTGCGGGTAAGAGCACCCTGCTGCGTCTGACGGCTTTGATCGAACGTCCAAGCCGTGGCAATATCCTTCTCAATGGGAAAAATGTTACCCGTTTGCCCAATCGTAAGATCCCCTTCGTCAGGCGGCGTATCGGATTGATATTTCAAGACTACCGCCTGGTTCACTATCGAACCGTCTACGACAATGTGGCAATGCCATTGCTGATTGCGGGCTACGGCCCTGATGAGATTGACCGTCGTACCCGTGCGGCACTCAGCAAAGTTGGTCTGGCGGGACTGGAGCGGCGATTTCCAATCACCCTGTCCGGCGGCGAGCAACAAAGGGTGGGTATCGCCCGTGCTATTGTCTCCCGTCCTCCCTTGATTCTGGCTGACGAGCCCACTGGCAACCTCGATCCAGATTTGTCGATGGAAATCATGGCCATGTTTCGGGAGTTCAACCAAGTGGGCGTTACCATGATGGTGGTCAGTCACGATCAGGAACTGGTCTCCCGTTTTGCCGGTCGGGTACTGCATCTGGAGCAGGGGCGTCTGGTGGACGGGTAGTCATGGAATCTGCGGGTAGAAAAGCTGGATTAAAGTTTATTCGGGATCGACTGCATACCTTCTTGCGCTTGCACGGTTACGCTCTGTTCTCGAGTCTTGGTGACCTGTGGCGGGCACCTGTGATGACATTCATGACGTTGCTGGTGATTGCAGTGACCCTGGCGTTGCCTTTGACCTTCTATCTGACCTTGGCCAATCTGCAACGTCTGAGCGGTACCCTGGATGAAAGCTGGAAGGTTTCACTCTATCTCGATCCGAAACTCAATGAAAGGGACGCCAAACCCCTGGTGGCGCGGCTAAGGAAACAGGATGCCGTCGCCAGTGTCGAATTGATAGACAAGGATACCGGGCTGGCGAAATTTCGCCATGACAGCGGCTTCGGTGACGTGCTCAAGGCTTTGCCGGAGAATCCTTTGCCAGTGGTGATCGAGATTTCACCTCGTCCCCAATGGGAATCTCCCGAACGCCTCGCTGAATTGGTGACAGAATGGGAAAAACTTCCGCAGGTCGATTTTGCTCAATGGAACATGCACTGGCTGCAGCGACTACGGGCCTGGTTGCAACTTGCCGAGCGTGGCGTCGTGATGCTTGGGGCATTGCTGAGCCTGACGGTATTGCTGGTGGTCGGCAATACCATTCGCCTGGAACTGGAAAACCGCCACGAGGAAATAGAAGTGATGAAACTTCTGGGGGCGACTCATCGCTTCATTCGTCGTCCTTTCATCTATTCCGGTTTCTGGTATGGGGCGAGTGGCGGATTGATGGCGTTGACTCTGGTTTGGGGGTTAAGCATTATGATGCGGTCTCCGGCCAGATCCCTGGCAGATATGTATGGTACGTCGTTTACCATCGATTTCCTGACCTTCACAGAGTGGCTGTCTTTTGCCGGATTTTCAGTGGCTTTGGGTGTCATGGGGGCCTGGCTGGTGGTCACCCGCCATCTTTGGCAACTGCGAGTCTGATCTCCCTTGCATGATTCCACGGTCGCTGTATGTTGGAACTTAATAAAAAATTGGCACTCTAATGGTGAGAGTGCTAATCTAACAACACAAAAAACGCAAAGGGGGATAGCGAGATGAGCAACGCATTGGCAATTCCTGGATTTGGCAAGTCGATCAGTTCGGTCAGTCAGTACATCTCCACCGTCAATCAGTTTCCCCGGTTGAGTGCCGAACAAGAGCGTGAGCTTGCGCTCCGTCTTCGCCGGGAAAATGATCTGGAGGCTGCAAAGCAGTTGATTATGGCCAACCTTCGCTATGTAGTGCCCATCGCCAAAGGCTATCTTGGTTATGGTTTACCACTATCCGATCTCATTCAGGAGGGCAATATCGGCCTGATGAAGGCTGTCAAGCGCTTCGATCCGGCAGTGGGAGTGCGTCTGATTTCATTTGCGGTCCACTGGATTCGTGCGGAAATACATGAATTCATTCTTCGCAACTGGCGGATTGTGAAAATCGCCACCACCAAGGCTCAGCGCAAGCTTTTCTTCAATTTGCGCAAGGCGAAGAAACAACTCAACTGGCTCAATCAGAATGAGGCGGAAGCGCTTGCCAATGACCTTGGGGTGAAAGTGGAAACTGTGCGTGAAATGGAAAAGCGTATGAATGGAAGCGACATGGCCTTTGACGGGACTGTTGGCGATGAGGGAGAAGAGGACCATCATATCGCACCGGTTCACTATTTGAAGGCGGAGGTGGAAACCGATCCCGCACATCAGATAGAACAGATTGAATGGCACCGTTTCGAGCATGAGCGCCTGGTACAGGCCTTGGCCGGTTTGGACGAGCGAAGCCGGGATATCTTGCAATCGCGCTGGCTCGAAGAGAAGAAAGTGACACTGCACGAACTTGCGGATAAATACGGCGTTTCGGCTGAACGGATTCGGCAACTGGAAAAAAACGCATTGAAAAAACTCAAGGCGGCCATGTCAGAAGCGGCCTGAAAAAAGAATACAGAAGGTGCAGGTGTTTCAGGGACTTTGCACCACAATAAAAGAGGTAATGGGGCGTGATGAATGATTCATCACGCCTTTTTGTTTTTTACCGTGAAAGTTTAGGGGAGGGGCGCGGGTGTTGGTTTTCGAGACGCCGTAAACCCATCCATGGGGGCTCGGAAACGGCCGTCCAGGCCGTTTACGCTCTCAAACCAACACCCGCGCCCCTCGGTGGTTCTTTCATGCCTCGGGGTGAGAACGGGGTCTTCATGAGTGTTACCGTGAAATATTGTGGGAGGAAGCAGGGCATTGGTT
>JALVSV010000533.1 GCA_027024125.1 Methylothermaceae bacterium
ATCCTATCCCGGCCCTGGCTTGTCCAGGCACGGCTGGGCTTGGGCTTCCTTCAAGCCATAGCTACGGCTATGCCTTTACTCCGGGCATCCTGCCCTACGCCCCTGACGGGGCCAGCAGAGCTGTTCCAAATCGCTCCCGGCGATTTGGTCAGTCCAGCCCGGCGCCCAGCCGCACCTGTCCTGCGCCATCATCCGGGATACTGGTGAAATATCCGGGCTAGGCTCCATATCTGTTGCTGGATAGTGAATGGAAAATACGGCTCTGAATACCTGGTGGCGTTGAGAAAAACTGGTTTGTGCATTGTTCTTGGGCAAATAGAGTGAGAGAATGAAAACCAGATCAATTCAGAGGAACCGGGTTGGTACCCAATACCAGAGGGGATAAGAAACAAGGGTTGGCCCATGAACTTTCGCGATAGAAAGGTGGCGCATTTTGCGATGCAGCCGTGGACCGAGGGGACAACCAGAGCTGGGAAATAAGCATGGTTTTCTTACTGATCCTGTTGCTATGTCTGCCTGAATGTTGCTTACAGATTTGGAAATGTCTGACCATCGATAAAGTCGACAGGCTGATCCCCAAAACCCCCTCGCCTCATTTACACAGGGTAAATGGAGGAATTTAGTATGGGAGGGGATCATGAAAGAGTCGAGTCTTCGAGTAACCGTAATCTATCAACATTCGATCGCTGAGTTTTCTGGACTCGACAGGGTATTGACAAACGCTGGATTGGTTGCCGAACAAATACGCTTTGAGGACTGGTTAAACACCCGGCAACCCCATGGCGTTGGTGCCTTACTGCTGGTCCTGGATCGTTGCCAGAATTTCACTCCTATCCACTATACCCTACTTGATCTTGGTCTTCCCTTGTTGCTGTTGATGCATGGTAATCATGGCTTCCAGGCGCTTTCCTTTCCGGCAAGCGTCAAAAGGCTCATGTGGCCTGTTGACAAAAGCCGGATAGCAGGCTCGCTGCGTGATCTTTGCGCTCAGCCCAGGCCCATACCACTGCACATACCAAAAATAAGCGGGATGGAACCACTGAATGCCATATCCATTTATGGGGTATCGCATTTGTTCCTCAACACAGTCCAGGAGCTGCGCAAGTTTTCCCGTAGTTTAGCCCCGGTACTGCTTCAGGGAGAAACCGGCACAGGCAAGGAACTGGCCGCCCGTGCGCTTCATTACCTTGGCCACCGAAGAGATGGTCCGTTCGTCCCGGTCAATTGCAGCAGCCTGCCTGATGCCCTGTTCGAAAATGAACTCTTCGGACATTCGAAAGGGGCCTATACCGGAGCCCAGGACAATCATGCCGGATTGTTGGCGCACGCAGCTGGTGGCACGCTGTTTCTCGATGAGATCGACAGTCTGCAGCCCAGGGCGCAAGCCTGCCTGTTGAGGTACCTCCAGGACAAAAAATATCGGCCATTGGGTAGCACAAAACTTCTAAGCGGTGAAACATTCGTTGTGGCAGCGAGTAATCGGGATCTCAACGACATGGTCAGAAAGAATCAATTCCGTGAGGACCTTCTGTACCGTATCAATACGATCACAGTCAATCTGCCCCCTTTGAGAAATCGTCCAGAGGATATCGGACTTCTGGCAAGGGTATTTTTACGAAAGCTCAGTAAGCAATATGACCAACCCCCCAAAACATTCCATCCGGATTCCTTCAAATGGTTGGAGGCGCAGCGTTGGCCTGGCAATGTGAGAGAACTTGAAGGCTGTATACATCGGGCATTTTTGCTTGGCGAAACTCCCTTTGTCCGGATAGGCGAGGGACAACCGGATCACCGTGGAGTGGACAAGGCTTGTGTCTTAATGCCAAATCAGCTCAGAAACTTCAGCTTTAAGGAAATGCGGGATGAAGTGATTCGGGATTTCGAATCCCAATATCTACACCAACTCATGTTAGTCACCCATGGCAACGTTTCTTTGGCCGCGCGCCTGGCGAACAAGGAACGACGTTGTCTCGGCAAGCTGCTGAAGAAGCACGGTATCGATCGCGAAGAGTATACCGGCAAAAATGACATGGAAGACCAGAGGGATTATGCCAATGGCCTTCCTGAATTACCCACTCTTGGTAACCCCTGAATGATCTGGTTTTGTCATTTCCAGTGTCAGTGAGGAATCTGTTTCAGATGTGCTCCCGATCATTGACTGCAACCAGGCCGGAATGGTATTGGGTCAGAGCCGGTTCCGGGCAAGGCTGGAAAAAATACCACATCCCTTGCCCATAAAAAGGGAAATGTTGGTGGTTTGGATCTACATATACACTTTGAATACCACCGCTAGTAAAAAAACCAGGTTGATTGCCAGCAACCACTTCACGATCAACAGGCTAGCCTTGATTTCCGCCATGTCTTTGTCATGCCGGGCCACGGCTTCTGCGGCGGCAGCGGCTTTATCCTTTGGAGAACCTGCCATTTCCAATGCATCATAGAGTTCTGAGACCATCATGGTCATAGCGTCACCTCTTTCTCTTTATTCATGCGTCTACCGGACCGGAAGATTGCAATGGTGTATCCAGGAGAAATCACTCTCATTTTCAATTTTGATGATGCCACCCCCTTGGGTCGGCTTATTCCGCTTGAGGTGGAGTCAATCCGCCAATCCCCAGACG
>JALVSV010000534.1 GCA_027024125.1 Methylothermaceae bacterium
TGAGTCGCGTTCATATCAGCCGGGCCGCAAATAATGCCCAGATCACCATCCATACCGCACGTCCAGGACTGGTCATTGGCAAGAAAGGAGAGGATATCGATCGTCTGCGTCGTGAAGTGTCGGTTAAGATGGGGATTCCCCTGCAGATCAATGTGGAGGAAATCCGCAAGCCAGAGCTGGATGCCCAGCTGGTTGCTGAAGGTGTGGCACAACAGCTGGAAAAACGTATCATGTTCCGCCGGGCCATGAAGCGGGCCGTGCAAAACACCATGCGACTAGGTGCCGAGGGGATCAAGATCAAGGTCGGTGGACGGCTGAACGGTGCAGAAATCGCCCGTAGTGAATGGTATCGAGAAGGGCGTGTTCCCTTACATACCCTCCGGGCCGATATCGATTATGGTTTTGCCGAAGCCCAAACCACCTATGGAGTGCTCGGCGTGAAGGTATGGATATTCAAGGGCGAAGTCTTCGAAGAAACTGCCCGGGCCCAAGGGAAATCATAGTATCAGGAGTGCGGCATGCTTCAGCCTAAACGAACAAAATATCGCAAACAGCAAAAGGGCCGTAATACCGGTCTGGCCCTGCGTGGCAATAAGGTCAGCTTTGGTGAATATGGATTGAAGGCGACTTCGCGAGGCCGTATCACCGCCCGTCAGATCGAAGCTGCCAGGCGGGCGATTACAAGACATGTGCGCCGCGGAGGAAAACTGTGGATCCGGGTGTTTCCGGACAAACCGATTACCAGGAAACCCTTGGAAGTGCGTATGGGTAAGGGGAAAGGTAGTGTGGAATACTGGGTTGCAGAAATTAAACCTGGTGCCATGTTGTACGAAATCGAGGGTATTCCTGAAGATATTGCACGCGAAGCGTTCCGCCTGGCTGCAGCCAAGCTTCCAGTGAAAACCACATTTGCAGTACGTACGGTGATGTGATGAAGGCGAGCGAATTAAGGGAAAAATCGAAAGAAGAACTGGAGAACTTGCTGGTTGAGCTCCACAAGGAGCAGTTCAATCTCAGGATGCAGAAAGGCACGGGTGCCTTGACCCAGCCAGATCAGATGACCAAGGTCCGCCGAGATATAGCGCGGGTTAAGACAATTATGGCCGAAATGGCGAGAGCTTGAAAATGAGTGAGAATCAGGAAAAACTCAGGACTCTGACCGGACGGGTGGTCAGTGACAAAATGGATAAAACGATCACGGTGCAGGTAGAGCGTCTGGTCAAGCATCCCCTCTACGGGAAATATATCAAACGTTCATCCAAGCTGCTCGCCCATGATGAAGGCAATCAATGCCAGAAAGGTGATTTGGTTGCTATCACGAGTTGCCGTCCTTTGTCTAAGCGAAAGGCATGGACCCTGGTTGAAGTATTGGAAAAGGCTAAATAAGGCCGGATTAAGGGGAAGAATCATGATCCAGATGCAAACTAGGCTAGAGGTGGCTGACAATAGTGGAGCCAAAAAAGTCCAGTGTATAAAGGTATTGGGTGGGTCCCATCGTCGCTATGCTGGCATAGGCGATGTCATCAAGGTCAGCGTGAAAGATGCCATACCGCGTGGTCGAGTGAAGAAAGGTGACGTGTACAATGCCGTGGTTGTGCGTACCAAAAAAGGTGTTCGTCGCCCCGACGGATCAGTGATTCGTTTCGATACCAATGCGGCGGTATTGCTGAATAACCAGAATCAACCCATCGGTACCCGAATTTTTGGGCCGGTGACTCGTGAACTTCGTACCGAACAGTTCATGAAGATCATCTCATTGGCTCCTGAAGTGCTCTAAGCGAAAAAGGTTCAAGGAAATGCGCAAGATAAAGAAAGGCGATGAGGTCATCGTGCTGGCAGGTAAAGACAAGGGTAGTCGCGGCACGGTCAAACAAGTATTGGATAATGACCGGGTGATCGTGGAGGGTATCAATATCGCCAAAAAACATCAGAAACCGGTGCCGCAGCGTGGTATCCCAGGTGGGATCGTCGAGAAAGAGATGCCTCTGCACGTATCCAATGTTGCCATCTACAACCCTCAAACCGAGAAGGCCGACAGAGTCGGATTTCGCACCCTTGAGGATGGTCGTAAGGTGAGGTATTTCAAGGCCACCAACGAAGTGATTGACGTATAAGTGGGCAGTGGTATGGCTAAACCGAGATTGGAAATGGAATATAAGGAACGAATTCTCCCTCAGCTGGTGGAGAGATTTGGCTACAAGTCTGTAATGCAGGCCCCGAAGGTTACCAAGATTACTCTCAACATGGGCTTGGGTGAGGCGGTTACGGACAAAAAGGTGCTAGACAGCGCAATGCAGGATCTGGCTTTGATTTCGGGCCAGAAAGGTGTCGTCACCGTGGCCCGCAAGTCGATTGCCGGTTTCAAGATACGTGATGGGATGCCTATTGGATGCAAGGTTACTTTGAGACGAGTACGGATGTACGAATTCCTTGATCGCCTGATCAATGTTGCGATACCCAGAATCCGGGATTTTCGGGGCTTGAGCCCCAAAGCATTTGATGGCCATGGGAACTATAGCCTGGGCGTCAAGGAGCAAATCATCTTTCCCGAAATCGATTATGAAAAGATCGATGCACTTCGTGGCATGGACATCACCATTACAACGAGTGCGAGGAACGATGAGGAAGGGCGTGCCTTGCTAGAAATGTTTAATTTCCCATTCAGGAGCTAGGGATAAATGGCTAAAAAATCCATGATCGCACGTGAACGGCGCCGTCAAAAGCTGGTGGCAAAATATGCCGCCAAGCGGGCAGCTCTAAGAACAATTCTGAAGGATCCAGAGGCAGATTTTGATGCCAAGATGGATGCCCAGGCAAAGTTGCAACAATTACCCAGGGATTCCTGTCCGATCAGGGTCCAAAACCGCTGTGGGCTGACCGGAAGACCCCACGGGTATTACCGCAAATTCGGTTTGGGCCGTAACAAATTGCGGGAACTGTCTATGCGTGGCGATGTGCCAGGTGTGACCAAGGCAAGTTGGTAAAGAGGGAAAGACGATGAGTATGAGCGATCCGATTGCGGATATGTTGACCCGCATTCGCAATGCGCAACTGGCCGGCAAGACAGCCGTATCGATGCCGTCCTCGAAGCGGAAGGAAGCAATCTGCAAAGTGCTGGCCGATGAAGGATATATAGAGGATTTTGCTGTTACCAGCGAGGATGGCAAGCCCGTTCTGACCGTCCAGTTGAAATATTTCGAAGGGGTGCCGGTGATCGAAGAGCTGAGACGGGTCAGCAAGCCCGGGAGACGCATTTACATGGGTAAGGATGAGCTCCCCAAGGTCCGCGGAGGGTTGGGTATCGCCATTGTCTCGACCTCGAAAGGTGTGATGACCGACAAGTCTGCTCGCAAGGAAGGCTATGGCGGTGAAGTGATCTGCGTGGTGGCATGACCTAAGGTGATATGAGATGTCTAGAATAGCAAATCAGCCGGTTGTAATCCCCAAGGGTGTTGATGTCACCCTCGATGGACAGGAGCTTTCGATCAAGGGTTCGAAGGGAAATCTGAGTTGGCGGATTCACGATACCGTTGAGGTTGAAATGGATTCGTCTGAGGTTCGGGTCAGGCCCCGTATCAATGCCAAAAAGGCGGTCGCTATGGCCGGTACCATGCGAGCATTGATCAATAACATGGTGACCGGGGTTAGTCAGGGATTCGAGAAGAAATTGCTACTGCAGGGAGTTGGCTATCGGGCCCAGGCTCAAGGGAAAAAACTCAACCTGACATTGGGATTTTCCCATCCTGTGGTATATGAAGTACCCGAAGGTGTCACCATTGAGACGCCGAGTCAGACGGAAATTGTCATCAAGGGTGCGGATAAGCAACAGGTAGGCCAAGTGGCGGCGGAAATTCGTTCCTACAGGCCACCGGAGCCCTATAAGGGTAAAGGGATCCGTTATGCGGATGAGCATGTGGTCAGAAAAGAAGCGAAGAAGAAGTAATAGAGGTATCGAATGCGAATGGACAAGAAGGGTTCGCGGATGCGTCGCGCGGCCAAAGCGAGAGCGAGAATACGCCGGATAGGGATCCATCGGTTGACCGTGCATCGAACGCCGAGGCATATCTATGCCCAGATCACAACGGGTGATGGATCGAAAGTCCTGGCCTGTGCTTCCACAGTACAAGAGGACATTCGTGGTCAGGTTAAAGGAACGGGTAATGTAGACGCGGCCAAGGTCGTCGGATCGGTCATCGCCAAAAAGGCATTGGAAGCAGGTATTGAAGAAGTGGCGTTTGATCGTTCAGGCTTCCGTTACCATGGGCGTGTCAAAGCACTGGCGGATGCAGCTCGCGAAGCGGGCTTGCGGTTTTAGGAGAAATTGGAAATGGCGAACGGAACGACACAGACAGAGAGTGAACTTCAAGAGAAACTGGTGGCAGTACGCCGGGTGGCCAAGGTGGTCAAAGGTGGGCGCCAGTTTGGGTTCACTGCACTGACCGTGGTTGGGGATGGTAATGGCCGGGTTGGTTTTGGATTGAGCAAGGCCAGGGAAGTACCGGTGGCTATTCAGAAATCCATGGAACAGGCTCGGAAAAACATGGTGCAGGTGAAATTGCGCGGTGATACGTTACAATACCCCGTTACCGTGACGGAAGGGGCTGCCAAGGTCTATATGCAGCCTGCAGCGGAGGGTACGGGGATTATCGCTGGTGCGGCCATGCGTGCCGTGTTCGAGGCTGTGGGGGTACACAACGTCCTGGCGAAATGCATAGGAACGACCAACCCGATCAATGTGGTACGGGCCACCATCAAAGGACTTGCCGAAATGCAGGATCCCAAATATGTGGCTGCCAAGCGCGGTAAAACCGTTAAGGAAATCTTAGGTTGATACGATGTCTGACAAGAAGCTGAAAGTTACCTTGGTGCGCAGCAAGATAGGCAGGATCAAAACCCATCGGGATTGCCTGCGTGGCTTGGGACTCAAGAAAATGCACCAGACCGTGGAATTGGAGGATACCCCTGAGATCCGGGGTATGGTCAAGAAAGTGGCCTATATGCTGAACGTAGAGGAAGTGGAATAATGCGCTTGAATACTTTGAAACCCGCCCCGGGAAGCAAGCGAACGCGCAAACGCGTGGGCAGGGGTATCGGCAGTACCTTGGGCAAGACCGGGGGACGAGGGCACAAAGGCCAAAAGTCGCGTTCCGGTGGATATCACAAGGTAGGGTTTGAAGGCGGGCAGATGCCATTGCACAGACGTCTTCCGAAGGTTGGTTTCCGTTCTCGTACCCAACGATTCGTCGACGAGATACGGCTGCATGAGCTCAACAAACTTCCTTCGGATGTGGTGGATCTTGAGGTGCTGCGACAGGCCAATCTGATCTCGTCTATCGTCAAGAGAGTGAAAATCATCGCCTCAGGTAAGGTGGAACGCCCTGTCACCATCAAAGGTCTGGATGTGACGAAAGGTGCCAGACAGGCAATCGAGGCGGCAGGTGGAAAGGTAGAGGATTCGTGAGTACACCAGCGGAAATGTTAAGAGGGCGCTTCGGCAATCTGACCGAGTTGCGCCAGCGCCTGTTATTTCTATTGGGTGCGTTGGTCGTCTATCGATTGGGAACCCACATTCCCGTTCCCGGAATTGATCCCAAGGCACTGGCGTTGATGTTCCAGCAACAAAGTGGTTCGATCCTGGACATGTTTAACATGTTCTCGGGCGGCGCTTTGAAACGTCTGAGTATCTTTGCCCTTGGGATCATGCCCTACATTTCGGCATCTATCATCATCCAGCTTCTGACAGTGGTCGTGCCGAAACTTGAGCAGCTGAAAAAGGAAGGTGAGTCTGGCCGTCGGAAAATTTCACAATACACCCGCTATGGAACGGTCTTTCTGGCAACCTTTCAATCGATCGGGGTGGCGATTGCGTTACAGAATCAGACGGCCGGTGGGCTACCTGTGGTGGTGAACCCAGGGCCTCAATTCGTATTCCTGACAGCAGTTACCCTGGTCACTGGGACGGTTTTTCTGATGTGGCTTGGCGAACAGGTCACCGAGCGCGGTATTGGTAATGGCATCTCCATGATCATTTTCGCTGGTATCGTGGCTGGTTTGCCATCTGCTGTGGCTGCGACGTTGGAGCTTGCGCGAACCGGTGAAATGAGCCCATTGACCGTCGTGATACTGTTCGCCCTGGCTATCGGTGTAACCGCTTTTGTCGTCTATGTGGAAAGAGCTCAAAGGCGTATTCCGATCCATTATGCCAAACGTCAGGTGGGCAGGCAGGTGTATGGGGGGCAACGCAGTTTCTTGCCACTCAAGCTGAATATGGCAGGGGTGATACCACCTATATTCGCCTCGAGCATCATCCTGTTTCCTGCCACCGTGGCAAGTTGGTTCAGCAATGCAGAGGGAATGGAGTGGCTACAGGATGTTGCGGCATCCCTGTCTCCTGGTCAGCCTTTGTATATCGTGTTTTATTCTGCCGCAATTATATTCTTCTGTTTCTTTTATACGGCAGTTGTATTCAACGCCAAGGATACGGCTGAAAACCTGAAGAAGTCGGGGGCGTTCATTCCCGGAATCAGGCCAGGCATACAGACGACCAAATATATCGACATGGTGATGAGCCGCCTGACGCTGATTGGCGCCTTCTACATCACGCTGGTGTGTTTGTTGCCTAATTTCCTGATCCTCTATTGGAATGTCCCTTTTTATTTTGGCGGCACATCCTTGTTGATTATTGTGGTCGTTGTGATGGATTTCATGGCCCAGTTGCAAACCCATCTGATGTCACAACAGTATGAGGGCCTGATGCGTAAAGCGAACCTTAAGGGCAAGGGGGCACGAACTCCCACGGGGCTTACTCGCTGAAGAATTTATTAGGAGAAGACAATGAAAGTACGAGCTTCGGTCAAACGAATCTGCCGCCACTGCAAGGTGATTCGCCGCAAGGGTGTGGTACGTATTATTTGTAAAGAACCCAGGCACAAGCAACGCCAGGGCTGAAAAGATTGAACAAGATGCAAGCAGGAGACTAAGTGCATGGCACGTATTGCGGGAGTCAATATTCCAGTTCATAAACATGTCGTCATCTCATTGACGTCAATTTATGGTATCGGTCGCACCAGAGCGCGAGAAATTTGTGAGGCCACTCAAATCGATCCGGCCACCAAAGTGAAGGATCTGACGGAAGATCAGGTGGAAAGGATCAGAGGAGAAGTGGGCAAATACACCGTGGAAGGTGATCTGCGCCGGGAAATCTCCATGAACATCAAACGTCTGATGGATCTGGGATGCTATCGTGGCTACCGGCATCGTCGCGGTTTGCCCGTTCGTGGTCAGCGCACTCGCACCAATGCACGAACCCGAAAAGGACCCCGCCGTCCAATTCGTAAGTAATTCACCCATCATTTCACAGAGGTATTCGAATGGCGACGCCGAGTCGTACACGTAAACGGATCCGGAGAGAAATCTCCGATGGAATAGCGCACATACATGCTTCCTTCAACAATACCATCATCACCATCACGGATCGCAAGGGTAATGCCTTGGCATGGGCATCTGCCGGCGGATCCGGGTTTCGGGGTTCGCGCAAGAGCACCCCATTCGCGGCCCAGGTGGCAGCCGAAAAGGCAGGCAACGTAGTCAAGGAATACGGTATGCGCAACCTGGATGTTCAAGTGAAAGGGCCAGGTCCGGGACGTGAATCTGCGGTTCGGGCGTTGCATAATCTCGGTTTCAGAATCGTGCAAATATCCGATGTCACGCCGATCCCCCATAACGGGTGTCGCCCGCCAAAGAAACGCCGCGTTTAAAGGAGGAGAAATACAGATGGCAAGATATCTGGGACCCCGTTGTAAACTGGCACGTCGAGAAGGGACTGACCTGTTCCTTAAAAGTCGTGGCAAGTCATTGGAAGGCAAATGCAAACTCGACCAACCGCCAGGTCAACATGGCCAGCGTCGAAGGGCGCGTTTGTCCAACTACGCCATGCAGCTGCGTGAGAAGCAGAAAATCAAACGGATCTATCAGGTACTGGAAAGACAGTTCCGCAACTATTACAAG